>JALXEI010000192.1 GCA_027069645.1 Hyphomicrobiales bacterium | reverse complement strand
TGCTCGTTGAGGCCCCTTTCGAGAGAGGCCTTCAAACTGCGTGGCAAAAACTTGACAATCGACCTTGGGGTTCGCAAACTATTCGGATTATGGCCAATGATCTGCTGAAAAACAGCCCGTGACGTTTTCAGATTGGCGCGCGCAAAGTTAAGTTCGGATATTGCACCGCTATGGCGGGCTTCAGCCTGCGCAACGTCTGTTTTTGTAACTTCACCAACGCCAAAACGATCCCTTGTGGCTCGAAGCTGTTCGGCAAGGACATTGACATTGTTTCGACGCAGTCGCAGCAGGGCCCTGTCACGGATCACATCAACATATGCCGTTACAGCCGATAGAAAAACACGCTGTTCAACAGCCCGCAGATCTTCCCGCCCCGCATAGATATCAGCATCGGCGCGACGTATGGAATTGATTGTTCTCAATCCCCGAAAAAGAGGTTGCACCAGACTGAAGGTATAACCGCCTGTTCTGCGCCGTCCGTCGGTGGCCTGATTCGGGTCGGTATCTATACGCTGGCTGGTAATATCGGCATTGAAATCGATCCGCGGTCGATAGCCGGACCGGGCTCTTGCATCTTCTTCATCGGTCGCACGCAATTTCGCGCGTTCCGCATTGATTTCCGGATTGTTCAGATAAGTCTTGCCCAGCACAGCCTCAAGCGTTTCCGCATTGGCTGCGCCACCCCCTGTGCCCGCCATCAGAAAAAAGCATATAGCCCCGCACAGATTTTTCCCCACATGCATTTTCTGCATTTTTTCAGTCTCTTCTGCTGTTATTGCCTATCAAACCGCTACTGAAAAAACAGAACAATTACACGACAACACAAACAGACGAGCACTTCCCTGCGACAGCCTGCTCACGCAAGCCCCACAAACGCCGAAAACAAATACCGACTACTGATCACTACAGGAATAACAGTTACGCAAAGGTAAACGAACTTTTTCGTTCAAACCCGGGCAGGAGATGGGCGAATGCATCAAATGAAACACGATTTTCACCGACATCTTCACCAATTTTTCGATACAGATGGGCTCTGCCAACCCCGTTTCCAGCTTCCTGGACGACGACAAGGCGCCCGTTATCTTTCAACTGATCGAACAATATCTGTGGAATCACTTCCACACTGCCATTTAGCAGAATTACATCATATGGGCCTTCTTTAGAATAGCCTTCCTCCAATAAACCCGTTACAGTTGCAGCATTGTCACACCCGAGTTCCTCGAGTCTGCGTGCTGCTGCTTCACTCATGCGTTCATCACGTTCAAGGCAGACGACGCTGTCGGCAAGCCGGGCTATCAGGGCGGCTGCATAGCCTGAAGTGCAGCCGATTATCAGCACCATATCGCGCGCGTCAATTCCCGCCAGTTGTGTCAGTCTGGCGATTGTAACAGGCGACATCATGTATCTGTCGGCCCCTTCCCTGTCCCGATCGACAAGGATATCCTGATCCATATAGGCCAGCCCCCGCAGCTCTTCGGGAACGAAGTTCTCGCGCGGGATATCCATCATGGCACGCAGTATCCGGTGATCTGTTACCTGGTTGGTCCGCAACTGGCTGTCGACCATATTGAATCGCTGATGCTGAAATTCGCTCATTATGCCCTCATTCTATATGTCCGACAGGGGGAACGATATCCCCGCTGGTGTTTCCCGGGACAATAAAACGACCTGGGGGGATATTGCAAATTTTTTACTATTTTACGGTCTGTCCGGATATCCGGTTCAGGTCACAAATTCATATGCAGGAGCCGTTCTGCCTATGACTTCATGACCTGATCAATTTTCTGCCATTGCCTCAAAAGTCCTTCCAGATCGGACAAATGAACCATATTGGGACCATCGGACGGGGCGTTGTCGGGATCCTGATGCGTTTCGATGAACAGGGCCGCTACGCCGACGGCAAGTGCCGCCCTCGCGAGGACCGGCACGAATTCACGCTGGCCACCGCTCGTTTCCCCTTGCCCGCCCGGCTGCTGCACGCTGTGCGTCGCGTCAAACACCACCGGACAGCCGGTCTTTGCCAGTATGGGCAGGGCGCGCATATCGGAGACCAGCGTATTATAGCCAAAACTCGCTCCACGTTCTGTTACCAGCACCTGACTGTTGCCGCTCGCCAGCACCTTGCCGACCACATTGCGCATGTCCCAGGGCGCCAGAAACTGCCCCTTCTTGATCTTGATCACCGCGCCGGTTCTGGCCGCCGCCACCAGCAGATCGGTCTGACGGCACAAAAAAGCGGGAATTTGCAGCACATCCACATGTTCGGCAGCCGCAGCGCATTGCTCCTGCTCGTGGACATCGGTGACCACGGGCAGACCGAAGGTCTCGCGAATTTCCGAAAAGATCGGCAGTGTCTCCGTGAACCCGAGACCGCGCTGACTGCTGATGCTCGTGCGGTTGGCCTTGTCAAAGCTGGCCTTGAAAACAAGACCGATACCAAGACGCTCGCTGATTTCCTTCAGTGCCTGTGCCATTTCCAGCCCGTGCGCCCGGCTCTCCATCTGGCAGGGGCCGGCAAAAAGGGCGAAAGGAGAACTGTTGGAGATCTCGACTTCGCCAACTCTCACCACTTTATCAGGCTTTAACGTCTCCGACATTAACCTTCCCCTTTTTATACATCCTTGAAATTCAGTCGTTCATTTTCTCTTGTGATGCCCCTCACAGGCATAGCCCTCGCGCAAGGCACGCATGACGCCGACAGCCGCGGCCCTGTTCTTTTGCGCAGGGTGCCTTGCCACCCAGCGCACAAAGGTTCTGATCAGCCAGTTGGTCGTCGTTTTCTCCCCGTGAGGCAGACAATAAGGGCCAAATGTGTCATTCAGCGTATTGGTAGCGACTTTGCCCATATGGAAACCGGCGATAAAGCTGTTGCATTTTACAATATCAACGGCCTGCGCTGTTGTCAGCCGGCCCTTGCGCCCTGGCCTGATCAGTTTCAGATAGGAGCGACAATGCCGATCAAGCTGACCGACCGAAAAGGAAATGGCAGACACTTCCCCTCTGCCAACAACCAGAGACGTCAGCAACGCGCCCAGAAACATAAAAATGATGCCGTTGCTCATTACCTGTTATACCAGCCTGCTTTGTTTGAGCGCCGCCTCGATAAAGGAAGCAAACAATGGATGCGGCTCAAAGGGGCGTGATTTCAACTCGGGATGATATTGCACGCCAATGAACCAGGGATGATCCTCAAGCTCCACGGTTTCGGGGAGCAGGCCATCGGGAGAGGTTCCGGCAAATATCAATCCATGCTCTTCCAGTTGCTGGCGATAGCTCATATCGACCTCGTAACGATGGCGGTGGCGTTCGCTGATAGTCTCGTTTCCCCCGTAGATCGCGCTGATCAGCGAATCGGGTTGCAGGCGTGCTTCATAGGCCCCGAGCCGCATTGTACCGCCCAGATCACTATTCTGTTCGCGCTTTTCCAGATCCTCCCCCTTCATCCACTCGGTCATCAGACCGACAATGGGCACATCCGGCTGGCCAAACTCGCTGGAACCGGCCCCCCCGATGCCGGCGAGGTGTCGCGCCGCCTCGACAATGGCCATCTGCATACCCAGACATATGCCAAAATAGGGGATTTTGCGGGTGCGGGCAAATTCGACGGCGGAAATCTTGCCCTCCGAGCCGCGCTTGCCAAAACCGCCGGGCACCAGTATACCATCAGCTTCGCCCAGTATCTGCGCGAGGTCCTCGTTCTCCAGACCGCTGGCATCAATCCATCTGGTGTTGACCTTCACCCGATTGGCAATACCGCCATGTACAAGGGCTTCATTGAGGGATTTATAGGCGTCCGGCAAGCCGGTATATTTTCCGACAATGGCTATGTTTACCTCACCGTCTGGGGTGGCGATGGCGCGGGAAATGCCATGCCAGACCTCCAGATCCGGCTTTTTTCCGGCCTCAAGACCGAAAGCAGCCAGAACTTCGTCGTCCAGCCCTTCCCTGTGATAGGCATCGGGCACATCATAGATGCTGTCCACATCCAGCGCCTGAATGACGGCACTCGGACGCACATTGCAGAACAGGGCAATCTTTTTTCTCTCATCTTCGGGCACTTCGCGGTCACAGCGGCACATTAAAATGTCCGGCTGGATACCGATGGAACGCAACTCCTTGACCGAATGCTGGGTCGGCTTGGTTTTCAGTTCGCCAGCACTTGGAATATAGGGAATGAGCGTCAGATGGATATAAATCACATCACCGCGCGGCAATTCCTGACCGATCTGCCTGATGGCTTCAAAGAATGGCAGGGCCTCAATATCGCCCACCGTGCCGCCAATCTCGCACAGGACAAAATCATCATTGTCCTCATTGGCAAGGGCAAACTGCTTGATGGCATTGGTCACATGGGGAATGACCTGCACCGTGGCCCCGAGATAGTCGCCGCGACGCTCTTTGGCGAGAATTTCCTGATAGATACGCCCTGACGTCACATTATCGCTTTGGCGCCCGGAGACACCGGTAAAGCGTTCATAATGGCCAAGGTCAAGGTCGGTCTCGGCCCCGTCATCCGTGACAAACACCTCGCCATGCTGGTAGGGGCTCATGGTTCCGGGGTCGACATTGAGATAGGGATCCAGCTTGCGCAGCCGCACGCTGTAGCCACGCGCCTGCAACAAGGCTCCAAGAGCCGCAGAAGCGATGCCTTTTCCAAGGGATGAGACCACGCCGCCGGTTATGAATATATATCGCGCCATGGGACTCTAGAATACACATAACAGCACTGATTCGAAGTGCTTTTTTTGTTTAAATGCTTTTTTCTGTTGACGAAGCACCATCACACACCTCACAACGCCCCGGCGGTAACAAACTGCCAGGCGCATTACAGCCCACTGTTTCAGGAAGCATGATGAACCGGCAGCCCCCCCCTGATCGAAATTTATTTTGACGCCGGGACCGCGGGCGCAGCCGGTTTTTCAGGCTTGATCAGACTGGAAGCCGGGAGTTTGGGCGTATCGGATTTTGAGCTGCCGGTTGCCGGTCCCGCAGGGGGCGGACCATCAAGAATCGAGGTTGGCTCCCGACCGGATTTGGCGAGAATGGCAAGTGTTATAC
>JALXEI010000191.1:6540-16603 GCA_027069645.1 Hyphomicrobiales bacterium | reverse complement strand
TAAAAAGCTTGAAAAATCGCGCTGACCGGGCCATATGCTCCGGTTGAAGCCCTCACAGGCCGGTTGACCCGACCTTTCGATATTTTTGCCCATGAAAGGTGTCATCCCGGCAAATTCGTGTATACTGTATGCGTTTATCGGGGGTACGGGATAAACGGCACAAGCGACCATTGAGGGAGTGAAAAACAAATGAAACAGAGGGAAGCTTTATCCACTATTCACCCGAAAACCTGTGTAAGGGCTCTGGCGATTCCGGTGTTATTGCTTTTTCTGGTGGCAGCGCCATCATTGCAGGCTGCGCAGGTCAGCCCCTTTAAAACATTACTTGGAAGCTGGAAAGGCAGCGGCACATTCAGTCTTGCGGACGGGACAAGGGAGCGCATCAGTTGCAATGCCTATTATACCGGCGGGGGGGCACAACTGGGTCTCGCCATTTTGTGTTCCAGTTCGGCCAACAAGATTCATATGCGCGGAAAACTCTCCTACAGCAGCGGGCGTCTCACCGGAAACTGGGAAGAGCGCACCTATAATGCCGAAGGAAGACTGAGCGGCAAGGTTGTCAAAAAGCAGCTCAAAATGAAGATCAGCGGCAATGTGACGGGATCAATGGTGGTCGCCTTTTCGAAAAAACGCCAGAGCGTAACAATAAGAACGGCCGGAGGCAGTCTGAAATCTGTCAATATCAGGCTGGCGCGCTAGGAAAAATATATGAACAAGGGAGCCTTGCTGAGCGGTCGATTTAACGAGGGCACCCTGGAACTGGTGGCGGGGGGATCCTGGACGGCCGTTCATGCCGGTGAACTGGAAGAACTGATTGATCAGTGGCTGGCGCGAACGGGAGCGGAAAACGGGGAATCCGGACCTTCCCCGGCGCGCCAGGTGAGGGTTGATCTGGGGCGCGTCGATGAATTCGATACCTACGGCGCCTGGTTGCTGGAGCGTTTGCGCCGGTCGTTGCGGGCGCGCGAGATGGAGATGCACATCACCGGACTGCCGGGGCACGAGCGCGAGCTGTTGCAGACCATGCACAATGTCAACCAGCCCATGCCAACCGAAGGGGCCCCGGGACATTCTCCCGTCCGCATGATTCGCAACGCCATGCAGACGGTGGGCCGTGCCATGAGCGGTATCGGTGCGGATCTGCGTTCGTTTAACGCCATGCTCGGAACCCTGAGCGCAGCCTTTGTCCGCATACTGTTGCAGCCGCGGCGCTTTCGACTGACCTCGGCGGTGCATCAGCTTGATCGGGTAGGCTGGCGCGCCGTGCCTATCATTCTTCTCATTACCTTTCTGATCGGGGCCATCATTGCCCAGCAGGGGTTCTTCCATTTTCGCAAATTTGGCGCCGATATCTATGTTGTCGACATGGTGGGGATCCTGGTGCTGCGCGAGCTTGGCGTTTTGCTGGTAGCCATCATGGTGGCCGGGCGTTCGGGCAGTGCCTTTACCGCTGAACTGGGTTCGATGAAAATGCGCGAGGAGATCGATGCCCTGAAAACAATGGGGTTCGATCCGGTCGAGGTTCTGATTTTGCCGCGCGTGCTGGTGCTGATTGTTGCCCTGCCGATGCTGACCTTTCTGGGTTCGATGGCCGCGCTCTATGGTGGTGGTCTGGTGGCCTGGCTTTATGGCGGCATGGATCCGGATATCTATATCGAACGTCTGAAAGAGGCGATCAACCTCACTCATTTCAAGGTCGGTCTGATCAAGGCCCCGTTCATGGGGGCGGTGATTGGTGTGCTCGCCTGTATGGAAGGTCTGAAGGTGCGGGGAAGCGCCGCATCGCTCGGGCAGCAAACGACCCGCTCCGTGGTCAAAAGCATTTTCATGGTCATTGTCCTCGACGGTCTTTTCGCCATGTTTTTCGCCGCCATAGGAATGTAGTCTCATGAGCAGCAACATTATCATGCGTACCCGCGATCTGAGCGCCGGTTTTGGCGATCATCTTGTTCTTAACGGCTTGTCGCTGGATGTACGGCGCGGCGAAATCCTGGGCGTCGTTGGCGGTTCGGGGGCGGGCAAGTCTGTGCTGATGCGCACCATTCTCGGGCTGTTGCCAAAACGGTCGGGACATATCGAAATATTTGGCGAGGATCTCGATGAAATCGATGATGAAAGGCATCAGACCATCGAGCGGCGACTGGGCATCATGTTTCAGCAGGGCGCGCTGTTTTCTTCACTGACCGTATTGCAGAACATTCAGTTCCAGATGCGTGAAAATCTGCATATCTCGCAAAGGCTGGCCGATGAAATGGCCGTCAGCAAGCTTGAAATGGTGGGATTGCAGGCCGACGATGGCGCCAAGCAACCATCGGAACTGTCAGGCGGCATGACAAAGCGCGTGGCGCTGGCGCGGGCCCTTGCCCTTGATCCCGAATTTCTGTTTCTTGATGAACCCACCTCGGGACTGGATCCCATCTCGGCGGGGGAATTTGACGATCTTATCCGCACCTTGCAAAAGACTCTTGGGCTGTCGGTGTTCATGATTACCCACGACCTCGAAAGTCTTTATGCAATTACCGATCGCATTGCCGTTCTGGCAGATGGTCGGGTTGTTCTGACGGGGGCGCTGGAAGACATGCTGAAAAGCGACCACCCCTGGGTGAAAAGCTATTTTCAGGGCAAGCGTAGCGGCGGCATTGCGGCAAGACTGGAACGGCAGAAACAGCGCTCATAAACCGATTGGCAAGGCGATAACAATAAACAGCAGGCAGGAAAGACAGGGCAATGGAATTCAAGGCACGTTACGAACTGATCGGAATATTCACGCTGGCCGTTGTCGCCATGCTGTTCGGCTTTGTCTACTGGCTGAACAACGGCGCGGCACAGGGGCACCGTACACCTTATCAGGTGCAGTTTCAGGGGCCCGTTTCCGGGTTGCAGGTCGGGGGCGGTGTTTTTTTCAACGGCTTGCGGGTGGGCGAGGTGACACGGCTTTTTGTTGATCCGCAAAAGCCCGCGCTGCTCAATGCGCTGATCAGTGTCAATTCGGACATTCCACTGCGCCGGGATACCCGCATCGGGGTTGACTATCAGGGACTGACAGGGATTGCCGGGATCTCTCTTGCCGGGGGCAGTCCGGAGGCGCCACTGATCAAATCGACGTCCGACCATCCCGGATTGCTGATTGCCGGCGCGGATGCCGTCAACAGTTTCTCGCGTTCTGCGGCGCTCGCCAGCAAGGTGCTGTCGCAACTATCGGACATTCTGGGCGAAAACCGCCAGTCCCTGAAAGATACGATGGACAATCTGGCAAGTTTTTCGAAATCGCTTGGCGGGAATAAAGAGCGCGTGGAAAACATCCTGAACGGTCTGGAGCGCATGACCGGCGGCAAGGGCAAAAAGACAGGCCTGGTCTATGATCTGCAACCCCCGACCGGGTTTACACCTCCGGCTGTCAAACCCTCATGGCGACTGGTGATCAGCGATCCCGCCGTATTGCTGGCCCTCAATACGGACAGGATTCAGTTTAGGCCGTCAGATGGCGAGAGCCGGCCGATAAAGGATGCCCGCTGGTCTGACAATCTGCCCAATCTGTTGCAGGAAAAAATAATCCAGAGCTATGAAAATGCCGGATATGCCGAATCGGTATTGCGTCCCCTTGAAGGTGAGGATACGGATCACAAGCTGCTTCTCGATATCAGGGGCTTTCATCTCTATAAAAGCAAAGAGCAGCCGCAACTGCGCGCAAAAGTTGAATTTATGGTCAAGCTGGTGGATGGCGAGGGCAAGGTCATCGCCTCGCGGCTGGTGAATTCAACCGTTCCGGCTCGGGGTAGCGATGGCAAAGATGCGGCGATTGCTCTGGGCAAGGCTTTCTCCCAATGTGCCATTGATCTCATCGACTGGTCGGTGAAGCTGTTGCAGGGATAGTCCCGGGTGGCCCCGGTTTATTCCGGTTCGGGTTTGAAATTGGCAAAATTCATGTTAAATCCATTTACATGACAGGCAAGAAAAAGCAGGCAAGACGGCGTTATCATCATGGAAATCTGCGTGAGGCGCTGATGGATGTGGCGCGGCGTCTCATTATTGATCGCGGGCCACAGGGGTTTTCGCTCGTCGAGGCGGCTACGCTGGCCGGGGTGTCGCCCGCCGCGCCCTATCGTCATTTTGCCAACAGGGAAGCGCTGCTGGCTGCGGTGGCCCTCGCCGGCTATCAACGGTTTGCCAAAGACCTGGAACAGGCCTGGAATGATGGTCAGCCCGATGCCGTCTCTGCTTTCATGCGCATGGGGGAGGTATATCTGACTTTTGCGCGCGATGAACGGGCCAGCTATATCGCCATGTTCGAGGCCGGGTTGAAAGGGGATGAAATCGGCGGCTTGCAACAGGCGGGCGATCGCGCCTTTGCCATTTTGATAAAAGCCGCAACGGCTCTCGGGGGCACCCTCCCCGATGGTCAGCCCGCACCACCGGACTTGATGGCAGCGCATATCTGGGCGCTTTCACACGGTGTGGCGAGTCTTTTTACCTCATCTCCGAGCGACTGCCAGGGGCCGGTAACCGGGGATCTGAAAGAGCTGTTTGAAAGCGGTATGATGATCTATCTGAAGGGGCTCGGGATCCGCTCCGGTTCTGCTCACAGGGCCGAAAATTAATTCCGATTTTATACCAGACAACATAAATATTGACCCGTTTCACCGGAACGCTTTTTGCCTGCTGTGATGAAGGGCGAGGCGACATGGTACGGGTACCATTAGCCGAGCTATTCGTTGCAGCAGGCAAAAAGCGCCCGGCCTTTCGGGTGGGGCGTAGCGGCCCATCTGGCTGGCATATGCCGCTTGCAAGATACGACGGTATCGAGCTGCCCGTCATCTACCAGCCATATGAGCCGCTACGATCCCATGAAACGGGTCAATCTTTATGTTGTCTGGTATTACATCCGTTTTGCCTTTTTCCCTTGAAATGATCCCCTTCAATCCCCATTATGTAAATGTCATTTACATTAGTGGGCGGAAATGTGATGCACAAACTGATTGAATTTGCCGCCTATATAGAGAAAGGAATGATCATGACGTCGAATGCCTCGACGATGAACCGCTTTCAGGATTTCCTCGATCGATTTGATCAGCTCCCGAGGGGTGTAAAGATCGCAGCGATGGTTTTCGGGTTCATTGTTTTTTGGCCAATTGGTCTGGCTATTCTGGCTTATCTGATATGGAGCAATCAAATGGGATGTTGTGGAAATGGTAAAAAGCGTTCACGTCACGGGTTCGGGGGCGGATGGAGCAGGCCGTGGCGGGATCACGGCTATTCGTCGGGCAATATGGCCTTTGACGAATATCGCGAGGCGACGCTGAAACAACTCGAAGAAGACCAGCGCGAGTTTACCGTATTTATCGATCGGTTGCGCCGTGCCAAGGACCAGCGCGAATTCGACGAATTCATGGCCGACCGCATGCGCCGCAAACAGGCGGAAAACGGGACATCGAATCACCCGGACGACGATCTGGCAGACAAATAGGTTTACGCAAACGTACAAACGGCAATCAAACCGGCAGGGCCAGGGCTCTGTCGGTCTTTATTTATCCTGGTCTGTACAGGCCTGTTCCCGCGCCGTATTATCCTGTGGCCCAAATGGCACTTCACAATCGCGAAACAGCAGATTTCCCCCGGCTTCGACTTGCGTGCCCTGTTTGATCCAATTTTGGCCATGAAGTTGACGTTCACTGCTTCACGACCTAGATTCCCGGATATGTCATTGCGGGTGGGGCCATCCGCGGTGTCGTTGTGAGTGTTTTTTCTTCCATCATTAATGCATGTTTTATGAGATATGGTGGTCGGGGCGGGAATTTTTGTTTCTGAATTCAACAAGTGGAGCATCATCCTGACGGGTCAGGGCGATGAATGCGATCAAAATGCGGAATACAATATTCGGGGGGAACCGGTTTATGAAAATATCGGGGGCTGATACAGGCCGGAAATGGTTGACGGGAAAAGCCTTTGCAACGGCCGGATTTGCTATAGCGGCGGCCTTGCTGGCGAGCGTTCAGGTACAGGGTGCACGGGCCCAGGATGCAGCAGCTTCCAAAAACAGACCGGCTGTCAATGCGATGACCGGTAGCGCCTGGCAGGCGAAGGTCACACCGGCCGAACCGCAGGGCGACAATGTGCTGCCGGAAGATCAGAAAGAACTGGTTACAAAAATAAACGCCTATATGAAGAAATTCAATGATCTGGAAGGTCAGTTCATTCAGACCAATCCGGACAATGCGGTCCAGAAGGGCAGGTTCTACGTGTTGCGTCCCGGTCGCATGCGTTTTGACTACAACAGACCCAGCCGCATGCGCATTGTGTCCGATGGTCAATATCTGTCCATTGAGGATCACGATCTGAAAACAGTCAACAAATATCCGCTCGAATCAACACCGTTCAGAATGCTGTTGAACAAGGATGTGAATCTGGAACGGGATGCGCGCATTCTTGCCGTTTCGCGTTCGGACAGTGGCGCCAGCATCACCCTTGCCGACAGAAGCGGTCAGTCGGCAGGGCAGATCCAGCTGTTTTTCAGCATGCCCGATCTGGCTCTGAAGGAATGGGTGATTACCGATGCCCAGGGTCTGCATACGCGGATCGAAATCAGCAATTTGCAGTTTGAAAAGAAACTGGCGAGCAGCCTGTTTGCGCCTTCCAAAATTGGTCTGGCCAACGCATTTGGCGAGCAATAGGGCGCGATTGCCCCGTCAGTCATCAGGGGTGCAAAAAAATTAACGTTGAAAGGACTGAAAATTCGAATTTTCGGTCCTTTTTGTTATGAGATCTTGAAAACGGTTCAATCCGGCATATCTATGGATCAAGGCAGTCAAATACGTGGTCCGGGGTTACAGTCCCCTCTTGTTCCCCGGCGATGATTGCCAAACGTCGGTGCCCTCCCGACGTCCGCATCAGGCGGAAAACAGGTGTCCGGCTTTCCCCCTCTGAATTGAGCCGGACACCTTGTTTCGGGGCCCCCTGTGGATACATGTTGCAAAAGGTCCCTGCTACATTGTTGCGGCGGGCCTTTGGCGTTAAAAGCACACAGGCTGGCAAAGGGTTCAAAAGGGTGGGGGCTTTATCTGTGAAATTTCGACTGGCGACGTGGAATATCAATTCGGCGCGTTTGCGCATGCCGCAGATCTTGCGTTTTCTGGCGGAATATCAGGTCGATATACTATGTTTACAGGAAATCAAATGCACCAATGAGCAGTTTCCCGTTGAGGAGCTGACGACACTTGGCTATGAACATATCGCGCTCAACGGCCAGAAAGCCTATCATGGCGTGGCTGTTCTTGCGCGCCTGCCGGTGGGAACAGTGGAACGGACCGTGTTCGGGGGGATTGATGAAGCGCGCCATATACTTGTCGAATTGCCGGAAATAAAACGGGAAGGCAAGGCGGTTCGAATCCATAATTTCTACGTTCCGGCGGGCGGGGATATTCCCGATGCTAATGTCAATCCCAAATTTCAGCACAAGCTTGACTATCTCAACGATATGGCCCGTTCGTTCAAAAAACAGGCAAACCGACGCGAACCGATGATTCTTGTCGGTGATCTCAATGTGGCACCACTGGAAAACGATGTCTGGTCGCACAAACAGATGCTGAAAGTGGTTTCACATACACCGGTGGAGGTTGAGCACCTTGAGCGGGTCAGCGCTTCATTGTCCTGGACAGATGCCATGCGCTGCCACGTTCCGGAGCAGGAAAAACTGTTTACATGGTGGAGCTATCGCGCCAGAGACTGGAAAGCGAGCAATCGTGGCCGACGACTGGATCATGTCTGGCTGACCCCGACACTGGAGGGGTGTGCGAAACATATGGAGGTTGTGGAACCGGCCCGCGGCTGGGAAAAACCTTCGGATCACGCCCCTGTCATTGTCGATCTTGAAATCTGATTCTTGCAAAAACAAACATTCAATCTCTTGAATATAAAAATCTGGAACTTATCTAAAGTAGTGAAAGCCTGAATACAGGCCCAAACTATGGAGGAGGATTGTATATGACCGGACTGATTGAACAGCTCGCCGATGATGGTATTATGACCGTCAACAGGGTGATTCTGAAGCCCGAATACACTGTGGATGATCTACAGGAACGGGTTGCCGAACTTTGCGAGAATGTCAAGACCTACCATTCCGATACCGGGTTTGCGGGTGGTCTCGTGGCCCTCAACAAGGGGCTGGTCTCCAATGAAGGGAGTACCATCGGCAAGCCTGTTGACAGTGATTTGAAGGGCAGGGAGGCGCTGATCGTGACGTTCTGGGACAGTTTTGAGCAGCATGAAGCCTCGCATCGTTCAAAGACATTCCAGCCTTTGTTCAAAAAGGTGCTGGAGCTGTGTGAAAACGGCAATGAAGAGCTGGCCTATGAGGTTTTGTGGTCGGGCAAGGCCTATAGCGCGGAGCAGGCAAAGGCAGCCCGTGCAGCCAAACTGAAATTTGCCAGCTAGCCGGTTTATCCTGTCGCGTGATGTCATTGTCTACGGGCTCACGCGACATAAACAGGGATCACGATTGCTTGAAAGGACATGTTCCCGACGTGGAATTCGCATAAGCTGGATTAACACCCTCCGGCCATATTGTTTTTATGGCTCCTGCATTCCTTTAAACCCGGGAAACGGCAATGCGCTTAATTCATCATTTTATTTCTGTTCTGGCATTAGCTGTTCTTTTTACCTCCCCTGGCAGCCTGCCGCTTCAGGCAGATGTAGCCGCATCGTTTAACAGCTGGACGAAAGGGGCGGCCAAAACGGTTGACCACAGTGTCTGGGACAAATTGCTTAAAACATATGTATCCCGTTCGTCTGGCGGTCTCAATGTCGTGGATTATCGCCGGTTCAAAAAGGCAGGACACGGGGCTCTGAAGAGCTATCTGCGCATGTTGCAGGGCACGGATGTGAAGAGTCTGGATCGTCCGGAACAGTTCGCCTTCTGGGTCAATCTCTACAATGCCAAAACCGTGGATATCATTCTCGATCACTATCCCGTCTCATCAATCAAAAAAATTCGCTCCGGCCTGTTTTCGCCCGGGCCCTGGAAACTGAAAACCATGAAGGTGAATGGTATCGCGCTGACACTCGATGATGTGGAACACAAAATATTGCGCGGTTTGTGGCGGGATCCACGCATCCATTATGCGGTCAATTGTGCCTCTGTGGGCTGCCCCAATCTGGCGCGTGAAGCCTTTACCGGTAAAAATGCGCAAACACTTCTGGAGGCCGGGGCGCGCAACTATATCAATTCGGATCGGGGGGTCCAGGTATCGGGAGGGCGCGTCACAGCGTCAAAAATCTATAGCTGGTTCAATGGTGATTTTGGCGGCAATGAGCAGGGTGTTTTGCGCCACCTGCGCCACTATGCGGCCCCCGTTCTTGCCGCAAAACTGAAAAATGTCCGCTCCATTTCCTCCTATCAGTATGACTGGTCTCTGAACGACCGGCGCCGCTGACTGGAATTCGGCCACAGCGACATTTCCTGCATCACAGCAAGGCAGGCATCCTTTCGGGTGCCTGCTTTTTTTTGAACCTTGTTGCTTTTTCGAGCGACCAAGGGAACAGACGATCGCGCCATTTGTTCAAAACAGGTGGCTGATTGAGGCGCAAGGCTTATCTTATCAATTACAGGGGAGTCAGATGGATATGAACCCTACCGTTAAGGTTTTAGACAAAAGAACCGATTTAGCTACAAGGCTCACAAAAAATTGTGATAGAATTGAACGCAATGCTTGCGAGATAACAAACAGACAAATATTAAACGCGCATTATCATCAGTACAAGGGAAGTATATGCGTATCATATTGTTATCTCATATCAAATAAAAAGGAGATGGCAGTATGATTGTCCGGATCAACAGAACGCGAAAGAGCCACTCGCCAGGATTTTGTAAAAGACTGCCGGTTTCTCGCCTGTCGAGCGGATTTGCAGCACTGCTATGCTGTACGGTTCTTTCAATTCTTTCGCCCGCAAATGCCGGAGATCGCCCGCTGATGAAGCCGGGCAATATTGCCGTGACCGGTTTTTCCGGCGTGACTTTTCCGCAAGGCGGTTTCAAACCGGGTGTCAATCCTCTGGATGAAACCTTTATCGA
>JALXEI010000191.1:0-6530 GCA_027069645.1 Hyphomicrobiales bacterium | reverse complement strand
GCATAACCTTGCGCATTTTCAATATTGAGACCGCTGGCGAGCCGCCAAAGGGACAGCTTGTCAACACACCGCCGCCCTTTGAAGTTCCGGCGCGCAAAATCGGTCAGGTGTTCGGGCTGGCCTATGACAATGGCACGCTGATCGAAGGGCGTACGGATGGCAGGCGTACGGTGCCCAATCTGTATGTGACGGCGGCCGTCATGCACGGCTTGCAGGTGGTGATACCCGACAATGATGACGATGGCCGCCCCGAGCGCATCAAAACCGGTCAGCCGGGTGCTGTGTTTATGGATGGTCAGCATGGTTTTGAACTGGGCGGTGGTCCCGGCTCCATTTATAAAATTGATGGCGTTACCGGCGAGGTGACGCTTTTTGCCAATGTGGAGCTTGACGGCGTTGCCAATTCCGGTCCGGCGCTGGGCAATATTGCCTTTGACCGCGCCCATCAGCAGCTTCTGGTATCTGATCTTGATACCGGCATGATCCATCGCTTTGACATGCAGGGCAATGATCTCGGGCATTTCGATCATGGTGTTGATGGCCGTCCCAGGAACGGTTTCGATGCCGTTGCCGATGATGGCACCGTTATGGATATCACCACGCCCGCCTTTGATGCACAAGACCCGGATACATGGGGCTTTACCGCTCCCGAACGCCGTGTTTATGGCCTCGGTGTGCGCAACAACCGGCTTTATTATGCGGTGTTTGGCGGCTTGCAAATCTGGTCGGTGGGCTTCAATCACGATGGCAGTTTTGCCGATGATGCGCGCTGGGAACTGGATGTCAGATCGGACAGCGATGCCCCTGTGACCGATATTGCCTTTGATCGCAAGGGTTTCATGTATCTGGCGCAACGCGGGCATGTCAAAAATGCCTATGATTATTCACTCTTCGCCGATCCGGCAAAGGGCGAGGTTTTGCGTTATCACCGCGAAGTGCCCGATGATCCGGCAACGCCTTCGGTCTGGGTGGAAACACCGGCCGAATTTGCCATTGGTTTTCCTGAAGGTCATCGCATGACGCTGGGCGGTATTGATCTGGGGTATGGCTATGACAAAAAGGGCCGTCGTCGTTCATTTAGCTGCGATGGCATGCTGGGGACGACAGGTGAAGATCTGCGCAACAATCCCGCTATGGCCGATCAGTTGTCAGCGGGTGGCCCTTTCAATGTGCACGGCTTTCAGCTTAACAGCAAACGCCTTGTGCGTCCGGCCAATGTGCCGCCGTGGAAGAGCTATTTTGTCGATTTTGATGGCCGTTTTGAGGACCCGGAAGTGCGCGGTCATGTCGGCGATATTGAAATCTGGCATCCCTGCAAGGGCGGGCGTTCTATAGGCTGGGGCGAAACCATTCCCTGGCCGGGGGATATCCCGCACGATCTGCCCAAATGTGTCGAAGTGGAATGGGCGGAATATCAGTGTTATCCCGGCGGCTTTGACGGCTATTTGTGGCTGAAAGACAATGCCGGTATCGGTGCCGACAGCCTCAAGGTGCAATCCACCAGACCGGGGGTTGTGGTTTCTCCGCCGATGCAGACGCAGGCGCCGGGTGATCCCTTCATCCTTGACATCAATGGTGCCGCTCCCGGTTCAAGGGTCGATGTCAATATCTGTTTCTACAAGGGCTCCGATGCTGTTCCCGGCAAGCCGTTCCGCTGTTGTCAGGCGCGATTGCCGCTGCGCATGCCCAATGAATTCTGTGCGCCATAGGAGGGAACAATGAAAAACACAGAAATTGCCTTCCACCGCAGAATTTCAATTCCCATATCGGAGAATATCATGAAACCCGTTCAATTTTTCAAACGTGCCATACGCCTGCTGGCGCTTGCGGGCATGGCAATGGCCGGCCTTTGCAGCGGGCCGGGCGCAGCGGCTCCGGCTCCGGCTCATGATCGGCTGCATCCGTCCTTCACCAAAACAGGTCAGCAGATTGATTGCGATACGGTACGTTATGACATCCGCTTTTCCTATCCCGCCGGTGTGGGTCTTGAAGCGATCAGCCCGGATGAGCTCGCCAAGTGGAAAATGCAACTCAGGGACAAATTACCTGCCGGCCTCACCGTGTTGTCGGCGACCATCAGCGGTGATGTCACCGGACCGGGGGGCGGTGCCGTGCCGCCCTATGCGGTTGCCATTTCCAAAAAGGAACTGACCTGGTCGGGTCTGCATTTTTCAAAAACCGATCTTGACGGGCTGGGGGTACCGGGCGAGCGCGCCTTTACCGTGACGATTTTTGCCAAAATCGACCGCAGCAAATTTCCGGCCCCGACAAGTGTTTCCAATCAGGCGAACTTGCGCGTCGAGGCCGGAGGCGGCACGGTGAACATCAAATCGCACGATCCGGCCCTGCCCGAGGGTGGCGAACCGGAGCCGACGAAAATTGTGATTGACGTCACCAAATGCCCGGACGACACCGGCGGCGGGGACGGGGGGGATGATGCCCCGGCCTGCTTCAGGGTGGAAACCGGCGAGGTTGAATGCGATCAGGATCATCCCGGCGATTTCATCTATAAAATGCATGTCGGTGCCGAATTTGGTGGCAAGACCATCGAGCTTGTGGCAACAACGCCCGGCGTGTCGATCTTCCCGCCCGCGCAGGTCGTGCCGATTGGTGGCGGCGTGCTCACCTGGCATATTTCGGGGGCTGTACCCGGCATGACCGTACATCTCGTTGCCAATGGCCTCACCGATGGCGAGGTCAAGCATGTGTCCGGCCCAAAAGAGGGGCTGGGGCTGTGCTGTGTGCAAAAGATCGAGATTGTCATCCCGGTCGATCTGGACTGCCCGCCACCACCACCGCCCTGTAAGGACGGGGATGACAACTGTCCGCCCCCCGGGGACGGATGTGAGCCGGGTGGCCCCGATTGTCCCAAACCGCCGTGTGAAAAAGGTGACGATGATTGCCCGCCACCGCCACCGCCCTGTGATCCGGCCTGGGAAGAATGCCCGTGCGATCCGCAAAAGGAAGATTGCGGGCCCGGCGATGATCGCGGCAAACCGAAACTGCATCTGGACAAGCTGAGGCTGGATGATCTCTGCATTCCCAATAATGACGGGGAAACGGCTACCTGCCACTATAAAATTCGCATCTGGAATGGTGGCGATGCGGTTTACAGCGGAATGTTGACCGTGCATGACCGCTATCCTAACGGTGCACCTGTCAGTTCGACCTTCAGTCCGACACCCCCGTGGAGTTGTGGGCCGGATGGGGGGCCAGACCGGTTTATCTGCACGGCTGGCATTATCGTTCTGCCACCGGCGGCGGCCATCGATCTGACGGTGACGACCGTGGTCAAAATAGCTGACTATGCCAACAGCCATGAGGTGAAAAACTGTGCCTCGCTGGCGCAGGAAGAAAACCGGCCGGTTCATTGTGCCACCATTCCGGTCGGGCAGCCGCACGAACCACCGAGCAATAATGATCCGGGGGATATTTCCATCGAGAAAACCGGTCCGTCTCGCTGTGACCCCGGGAAACCCTGTGTGTTCCGGATCACCATCACCAACAATTCGCCCCGGCCCTTTAACGGCCCGGTAGCGATTGTTGACGGTGTGTCCAATGGCGGCGGGGCTGTTGTTCCCGGATCGTCTGTGAGCGTGACGCCGCCCTTTGGCTGTGATAGCGAACCGACCAGCCTGCCCTTTGGCTGTGTGGCCCATGTCTCGCTTGCTGCCGGGCAAAGAAGGACGCATCAGCTTACTGTCTATGTGCCGGCAAGCGGAACGGCGCAACCCGGCTCATTGTTGAAAAACTGCGCGATGATTGGTGATCCGGCTGTGCTGGATGCCGATGTCGATGAACTGTTGTCCACTGCCCCCGGCAATGATCACAGGGATGTGCCGGTCGGCCGACACACAAGCTGCCACAGCTTCGAGTTCGGTACGGCACAATGCTCAAACGGCATGGTTCTCAACAATACTGGCGTTTGTGTGTGCCCCGCAGGGACACGCTGGAATGGCCGTCGCTGCTTTGGCAAGCCGCCGGTGAAAATTCCGCCTGTGACGGTTCCGCCGCTGAATATTGCCGATCCTGTGTGCCCGCGTGGCTATGAGCGTTTCCGCAGCTTCAGGGGCAAGCCACTCGGTTATGAGCTGAAACAGGTGAACTCGCACGGCAAGCGCATCATTTGTGGTATTCCGCGCTGTGATCGCGGCTGGTCGCTCTATCACAATCGTACTGCCATCCCCTCGGGCTGGCGCGTGAAAAGGATCGGGCGCCGCAACAGCCGCTACAGGTTCTGGTGTGCCAAACCCCGAAAGGTGGAGAATTGTCCGTCCGGCTGGCACAAGTTCCCCCGTGGTCAGCAGCCAAAGGGCTGGAATGTTCTCAAACGCCTGTACGACAATGGTCGCAGTGTCTGTGCACAACCCGTCAGGGAACCGCTGCCCCTGCATTGCCGGAAGGGCTGGACGCAAGTCCGCGCAGGTGAAATACGCGGTTACAAGGCGAAAGGCTATCATATCAAACGCCGTGGCAAGGGCCGACATGTCATCTGGTGTGTCAAACCGGGCAAACAGAATCCGACCTGTGAGCAGCTTGGCAAGATCGGCAAATGGCCGAACTGTCGCCCGATTGTGCGTCACTGCCCGAAAGGGACGGTCGGCAAATGGCCGAAGTGCCGCCCGATTGTGCGTCACTGCCCGAAAGGGACGGTCGGCAAATGGCCGAAGTGCCGCCCGATTGTGCGTCACTGCCCGAAAGGGACGGTCGGCAAGTGGCCGAAGTGCCGCCCGATTGTGCGTCACTGTCCGAAAGGGACGGTCGGCAAGTGGCCGAAGTGCCGCAAGATTGTGCGTCGCTGCCCGAAAGGCATGATCGGCAAATGGCCAAAATGCTACAAGAAGCCTGTGATCAAACTGACCTGTGCACAGTTTGGCAAGGTGGGGCGTTGGCCGAAATGCCGCAAGAAACGAGCGAAAACCAACAAGCTCAAACCGATATTGAAAATCAATCCCAAGGTTTTGAAGTTCAAACCGGTACCAAAACAAAACTCAAGGAATAATCAGTTCCGATAGAAAACCGAAAACGGCCCTCCTTGCGGGGGCCGTTTTTATGTTTGGGGGGCGGTGTGTCGGTCCGCAATATGGCGAGAAAAATGGTAGAAAAATGGTTCAGCTTTCGTGGCGGCCAAAATCGTCTTCATAGCGTTCGATATCGTCTTCGCCGAGATAGGCGCCCGATTGCACCTCGATCAGCATGGCAGGCAGCTTGCCGGGATTGCCAAGGCGGTGACGTTCACCAATTCTGATATAGGTGCTTTCGTTTTCGGACAAGAGGCTGACCCTGTCGCCAACCGTCACCTCGACGGTGCCGGAGACCACAACCCAGTGTTCGGCACGGTGAAAATGGCTCTGCAATGACAGTT
This sequence comes from Hyphomicrobiales bacterium, assembly GCA_027069645.1. Classification (GTDB taxonomy): domain Bacteria; phylum Pseudomonadota; class Alphaproteobacteria; order Rhizobiales; family JAKIUO01; genus JAKIUO01. The sequence goes on along the minus strand of JALXEI010000191.1, from coordinate 1,165 downwards.
GTGCGCCGGGTTTGACCATCAGGGCCTTGACCTGAAAGCGTTCTCCGGCATTCAGTTGCTCGTACCAGCCCCAGGGGCGATAGACCCGCTTGTGTTCGGTGGCTTCGGGGCGTTCGCAGGCCTGCAATTTTTCGACAATCGCCTTGACGTCCTGGGCGTGGTCCTTGTCGGCCAGCAAAATGGCGTCTTTGGTGGCGATGGCCAGCACATTGTCAAGCCCGACCGTTGTCAGGCAGGTGCCGTGGGTGCTCTGGATGAAGCTGTTGCGGGTGTTGTGAGTCACAACATCGCCCCTGATGACATTGCCTTCCCCGTCCTTGTCCATCACATCCCAGATGGCTGACCAGGCCCCAAGGTCGCTCCAGTCTGTGGAAAGGGGAATGCATTTGATGCCGGTTGCCTTTTCCATAATGGCATAATCCAGCGAAATGCTTTCGCATTGTCCGTAGGAACTTTCGTCAAGACGCAGAAAATCGAGATCGTGATCCGCCTTTTCAAGCGCCTCGCGGCAATGGCGCAATATATCGGGGGCAAACTCGGCAAAGGCGTCGATCATGGTACCGGCGCGATACATGAAGATCCCGGCATTCCAGAAGAAATTTCCGGCAGAGAGATATTTTTCGGCTCTGTCACGTTCGGGCTTTTCGACAAAGCGCACCACATCAAGGGCGTCAGCACCGGACTTTGTGGTCTCGATATAGCCATAACCGGTTTCGGGAGCGGTCGGTTTGATGCCAAAAGTGACGAGATGGCCATTTCGGGCTTCCTGTGTTCCCGCCATGATGGTCTGGCGAAATTTGTCGTCCTCTTCGATAACGTGATCGGAGGGCAGCAGCAGGATCAGCGCATTGTCATCCTCACGGCCGCCCCGCAGTGCAGCAATGAGAGCGGCGGGGGCGGTGTTGCGTCCGACCGGCTCAAGGATAATGTCGCGCGCCGATGTTCCCATCATCTGCAACTGTTCGGCAATGATAAAGCGGTGATCATTATTGGCCAGAACGGAGACATCGGTAAAGGCGGGGCCGTCGAGGCGTTTGACCGTTTGTTGCAGCAAACTGTCTTCCCCGATCAGCTTCAAGAACTGTTTGGGATAGGATTTGCGCGACAGGGGCCACAGGCGGGTCCCGGAACCACCGGACAAAATAAAGGGATGGATGGATTGTGT
>JALXEI010000190.1 GCA_027069645.1 Hyphomicrobiales bacterium | reverse complement strand
AAGGGCTGGCCGAAATCCGTCTTGACCGGGCAGACAAGGCACAAGAGGAAGGCAGGGCGTTCGAGATCAAGGGCATGAAGGTCGAACTGTTGCGACCATACTGGGCGGCATACGGGGAAGGTTTCAATGTCGCAAAGACACCGCGACAGGCCGGATAGATGACGAACATGGAAGACACATTGTCCCGCTGTCCCTGGGTTGGAAAGCAACAGATTTATCGGGATTATCACGATGAGGAATGGGGGGTCCCGGTTGCTGATGATCGGGTGTTTTTCAAAAAACTGGTGCTGGAGGGGTTCCAGGCCGGGCTGTCATGGATCACAATCCTCAACAAGCGCGAGCGATTCGTTCAGTGCTTCGAGGGGTTTGATCCCCGCAAGGTGGCGCGGTTCGGACCGGAAAAAGTGCATGAGTTGATGCAGGACAGGGGGATTGTTCGCAACCGGAAAAAAATCGAGGCAACAATCAGTAACGCCAGGGCCTGTCTTGAACTTATGGAAACGCAAAGTCTTGCCGCTTTTTTCTGGGATTTTGTCGATGGGCAAACCATTGACAACCGCGTAAAGGATATAAAGGATATTCCGGCCAGAACGGAACTGAGTGAAAAGATATCAAAAGCCCTCAAACAGCGGGGTTTTCGGTTTTGCGGGCCGGTCGGAATATATTCCCTGATGCAGTCGGCCGGACTCGTCAACGATCATCTCGTGGATTGCCACAGATATGAGGTTTGTCGCGGTCTGGCCGGAAATTTCAGGGCACCGGATGCGTAATTCAGCCACTGTATGGCCGAAAGATATCTGGCAGTCAGTTCGTCGTTAACAAATCTCAACGGGGCGAGACCATGAATTCGATAAACGATCCGAAAAATATGCTTCCCTCACACAACAATACAGGGCAGAGGGTTTGGCAACGCATGCTGTCCGGCCGCCGTCTGGATCTTCTTTCGCCTTCACCGGTTGATGTGGAAATCGAGGACATTGCGCATGGTCTGGCGCGGCTGGCCCGCTGGAACGGGCAGACTTCCGGCGATCACCCCCTGTCGGTGGCACAGCATTCGCTGATGGTCGAGGAGTTACTGGTTCTGCTTTATCCGCAGGCCCCCAGAACATGGCGCATGGTGGCTCTTTTGCACGACAGCCCCGAATATGTGGTGGGGGATCTGATCAGCCCCTTCAAGGCGGTGGTCGGTTTTGATTATAAAACGGTTGAAAAACGTCTGCTGGAAGTTATTCATATCAAGTTTGGCCTGCCCGCCAATCCCCCGTCGACAGTGACAAAGCTGGTCAAGCAGGCCGACCGTATATCGGCCTATTTCGAGGCAACGGTGGTCGCCGGGTTTGACAGGGAAGAGGCTGCAAGCCTGTTTGGTGATCCTTCCGGTCTGGATCGCTCGTTTCATGATCGTTTTGCCGATCTGCGTCCCTTGCAGGCCCCCGAGGCACAACACCGGTTTCTGAAACGCTTTGCCGAATTGTCGATGGGTGACTGACCGGGTTGTGGTGGTCGGTTACTTCCGGCGAGAGAAGGGGATTGGAGATGTCATCCCGGATCACAGTCTGTTCCCTGAATGCCCTGGAGCAAATGCTGGAGGAGACCGCCGCCCGCCATATGATATCCCTTGTCAACAGTCAGATGATGCCGGAAACGCCTTCCTGCATGGAAAAACAAAATCATCTCAAACTGGCAATGAATGATATCGAGTTTCCGGTTACAGGATCCGTCCTGCCGTCGCCCGCGCATGTCGGGCAACTGGTCGCATTCAGCAACGGGCCGGGAGCCGGAACATCGTTGATTATTCATTGTCTTGCCGGTATTTCCCGCTCGACAGCGGCTGCATTTATCGTGCTTTGTGTTCGCAATCCGGACTTGAGTGCAAGGCGGATCGCATGGTTTTTGCGCGAGCGCTCGCCCACGGCAACGCCCAACCGGCGGCTGGTTGCCTGTGCCGACGAATATCTGCAACGCGAGGGGGAAATGATTGCCGCGATCCGGGAGATCGGGCGTGGCGAGACCGCTCCGGAAGGGGTGCCCTTTTCTGTTCCGGCCATTCTTGATGGAGAGATCTGATGGATTCGCCCCCGCAGCAGACCGGCATCGAACTTGGTCTGCATGCTGCTATTGTCACCGTTCAGCAGAACCAGCCCTTTGTCATTTGTGTGAATCCGGACGGGAGCGGCGGATCTGAAGACAGTTTGCCCTTCGGGAAATTCACGCCTCTTGCGCATCGGACTCTGGAAATCGGTCTGCGAAACTGGGTGAAGGAACAGACCGGTCTTGATCTGGGCTATGTCGAGCAGCTTTATACATTCGGTGATCGGGGACGCCATGCCCAAAAAGGGGACCGGGGGCCGCACATGGTTTCCATCGGTTATCTGGCGCTGACCAGGGTCAGGGACCTGAGGCGAAAAGGCGTCATGCGGCGGTGCTGGTATGACTATTTTCCCTGGGAGGACTGGCGCGCCGGTCGTCCGCAAATGATCGGAGAGATTATCGAGCCCCTGTTACACAAATGGAGCCGACTTCCGGATGAAGATGCCGGTCGGCGTCGCCCGCTTGGACGCAAGGAACGCATACGCATCTGTTTTGGTCATGACGGTGTCGGCTGGGACGAGGAGAAAGTCCTCGACCGCTATGAACTGCTCTATGAAGCGGGGCTGCTGCATGAAGCCGGAAGGGACGGGCGCCATGCTGCGTCACTCTGGTCCGGTCTTCCGGCCCTCGGGCGTCCCATGATGTATGACCATCGTCGGATTCTGGCAACAGCTATCAGTCGCATGCGCGGGAAACTGAAATACAGACCGCTTGTTTTTGAATTGTTGCCCGGGCAGTTTACTCTTTATGAACTGCAAAAGGTGGTTGAGGCGATTTCCGGTACGCCTTTGCATAAACAGAATTTCCGTCGCCTTGTCGAAGCCGGTGGTCTGGTTGAGGCGACGGGGAAACTCCAGAAGTCGACGGGCGGCCGACCGGCAAAGCTCTTCAGATTCAGGCGCACGGCTCTGGTTGAGCGTCCGTCGCCGGGGTTACGTGTAAAAGGGCCAGGGCGATAAAAACCGACCATATCGAGCGAAGCCGTGCCAGTATTCGCATTCGGGGACGCCTTTTTTGACTTAAACTCATTTTGAGCATAGTGTTGCCTTGATCCTGTTTCAGGAGTATATATATTAAAACTGACTGGCTTGTTGCCGGTTATTTTAGGATCATACTTATACTCAAAACGAGTATAAGTATGATCGTCAAGCAGAAACCGGCCGTTCCGTATCCGGGCATAAAGGGGTAATGAGAGCATGACCTGCATGAATTTATCAGACATTTCTGCCAACAGGGTTGCTTGTGGGCATAACACCCGCAGCGCCCCGATATTACCACGCCCCTCGCTTGAGTTCACACCCGAAACGGAGGCGGCGCTGGCCGGGCTTTATGCGAGGCTGCGTGATGTGATCACACCGCAGGACTGGCGCGTCCATGCCCCCTATATCAGGGCAATCAATGATCTGAAGAAGCAGCGTAACGCGGTTTTGCTGGCGCACAACTATATGACACCGGAGATATTTCACACCGTGGCCGATTTTGCCGGGGACAGTCTGGCGCTGGCGCGTGAAGCGGCCCGCTCCGATGCCGATGTGATTGTCCAGGCCGGCGTTCATTTCATGGCTGAAACCTCGAAAATTCTCAATCCCGGCAAGATGGTGCTCATTCCCGACCAGCAGGCTGGCTGTTCGCTGGCTGACAGCATCACGGCGGCGGATGTACGACGTTTGCGCGAAAAGTATCCCGGTGTTCCGATTGTGACCTATATCAACACGTCCGCCGATGTGAAGGCGGAATGTGATATTACCTGCACATCGGCCAATGCCGTTCAGGTGGTGGAGGCGATGGCGAGGGAATATGACAGTCGCGAGGTTTTGCTGATCCCGGACGAGTTTCTGGCGCAAAATGTTGCCGGTCAGACCGATGTAACGGTTTTGACCTGGAAGGGACATTGCGAGGTCCATGAACGCTTTACCGGTCCGCAAATGCGTTCGTTTCGCAATGCCGAACCGGAAATGAAAATCATTGCCCACCCCGAATGTCCGCCGGACGTTCTGGACGAAGCCGATTTTTCAGGCTCGACCAGTGGCATGATCAACTGGGTACAGAAGCATCAGCCGGAAAAGGTCATGCTGGTCACGGAATGCTCGATGAGTGATAACATCGCTGTTGAAAATCCTGACGTCAAATTCATACGTCCCTGCAATCTGTGTCCGCATATGAAACGCATCACACTGCCGGCGATCCTTGATTCTCTTCTGGAGCTGAAGGACGAGGTTTGCATTGACCCGGAAATCGCTGCGGCGGCGCGAAAGCCTATTGAGCGCATGATCAACCTTGATCACTGACAGACGACAGACATCGCCCCGTTTCTATTGTTTCGGGGTGATGCTTTTTCTTTTGGCCAGGCCGTAAACTCATAAACAGGATCGATAATGGTGTCAAAAGCGCAAAAATACGAGGTTAAAATGATCGCCGCGCGTACTTTTGTACGAGCAAGATCATTTTGGCCGCGGATTGCAGCGCTTTTGGCATCCTGCGGACAGGGCAGATTTGTTTTCCCGCAAGGCGCAAGTTCGCAGGAAACCTTGTGGTTTTCAAGAGCTTGCAACACAGCGGGGGAGCAAATCTGCTCCTGCCATTTCGACCCTGTTTATGAGTTTACGGCCTAGAAAACGGGGCCCGATGCAGTGAGGGACGAGCGGATTGAAAACGATATTGTCATTGTTGGTGCCGGTCTGGCCGGGTTGTTTCTGGCTCTGAAACTGTCGCCTTCACCGGTGACCGTTGTGACCTCGGCAAAACTTGGCAAGGGGGCTTCCAGCAGCTGGGCGCAGGGCGGAATTGCGGCCGCTCTTGACAAGGGCGATACGGCATTTGCCCATGCTTTCGATACGATGGAAGCCGGTGCCGGTCTGGTCAATCCCCATATTGCCCATATACTGACCAGCGAAGCTGCGGCGCGGATCGATGACCTTCTGGCCTGGGGCACACCATTTGATCGGGACCGCAGCGGCGAGCTGCTTTTGTCGCGTGAGGCGGCGCACAGCGCCAGAAGAGTGGTGCGGGTCAAGGGGGACAGAGCCGGG
>JALXEI010000189.1 GCA_027069645.1 Hyphomicrobiales bacterium | reverse complement strand
GTCGACCATGCCGTCGCTGTCGAAGGCGACCCCCTCACCCAGATCACCCATTTCACAACAAAAGAGAAAAACATAGACACCAAAGACAAACCATCCGCCTCCGGAAAGCAGCCCGAACACCACAAACAACAATCGCGTCCCGGCAACCAGTAACATCACCGTTCCAACTGCACCCATCAGCACCGCCGTGCCAAAATCCGCCGCGACACGCTGGAGCAACTCGCCGCAGCCGATGCTTTTCGCTCGATGAAACTGGAGCGCCGCGCCGCATTGTGGCAAATCCGGGGCCTCGGCGATGCCCCGCCCCTGCCGCTGTTCGCTCATGCCGAAAGCGCTGAATATCCCCCCGAGCCACCCGTTCGACTCCCGCGCCTGCCCCTGTCGGCCCATGTCCTTGAAGATTATCGCAGCACCCGCCTTTCCCTCAGAGCGCATCCTGTGAGTTTTTTACGCCCCCGCCTTCAGCAGGAAGGAACTCTGTCCTGTCTTGACCTGCGCAGACTGCGCGATGGCGCGCGGGTCAAACTGACCGGCATTGTACTGGTCCGCCAGCGCCCCGGCAGTGCCAAAGGGGTGGTCTTTATGACGGTGGAAGATGAAGCCGGCATTGCCAATCTTGTCATCTGGCGCAAGGTCATGGAGAAATATCGCAAGGTAGTGATGACCGCCCGCCTCATCCATGTGGAAGGTCGCCTGCAACGCCACAGGGACATCATTCACCTCGTCGCCCACCATCTTTATGATCGCTCTGACTGGCTGGCTTTGCTTGACGAAACGACACAAAAACAGCTTGAAGAACAGGATCTGATCAAAGGCCGCTGGCGACCGCCACGTCCAACCCATCCACGTAATGTGCGCATCATTCCCGCTTCCAGAGACTTTCACTAGGCCGTAAAAGAGAAACGCAGTGACAAAAGCAATTTTCATCAATACGCCGTTATATTTCCATACCGGCTTTTGTTTGTTCTGTCCGGCTGACGGCGCTATATTCACCATCATGAAAAAATATTTCTTTCTCCTCATATCTCTGGCACATGTGATGCTGGCGTCATATCCGGCGAGCGCTCTTGATCTGCGTGCCGAACCGGAAACCGCCAGCATCATGCAACGCACAAAAAGCGTTGCTGCCCGGCAACAAATGGTTGTGGCCGCCAATCCCCATGCCAGCGCCGCCGGGCTCGAAATCCTGCGCCTTGGCGGCAGTGCCACGGATGCTGCTATTGCCGTACAGATGGTTCTCAATCTGGTCGAACCGCAATCCTCGGGCATTGGTGGCGGTGCCTTTTTGCTGCACTGGGATGAACACAGCCGACGCCTGACAAGCTTTGACGGACGCGAAACGGCCCCGCGCGCAGCCAGACCGGACCGCTTTCTGAAGAACGGCAAACCGATGGCCTTTCGTGATGCCATGCACGGGGGGCTTTCTGTGGGTACCCCCGGCGTTTTGCGTATGCTGGAAAAACTGCACAGGCGTCATGGCCGGCTGAGCTGGAAACGCCTGTTCAAACCGGCCATCGAACTGGCCCGCAAGGGGTTTGCTGTTTCACCGCGCCTGCATACCCTGTTGAAAAAGGCCGATCCTCAAAGTTTCGGCCCGCGCGCCCGTGGCTATTTCTATGATGAGTTTAACGAACCGCGCCCGGTGGGATATATACTCAAAAACATTCCCTTTGCGCTCGCCCTTGAAGGCATCGCCAATCAGGGCGCCGATTTTTTCTACAAGGGACAACTGGCAGGTTTCATCGTTAAAAGGGTCAAAACTGCCGAACGCAATCCGGGCGACATGAGCACCGGTGACCTCGCCGGTTATCACTCTTTCGAACGTCCGCCCGTCTGCATTTCCTATCGCTCATACAGGGTTTGCGGTATGGGACCGCCCTCCTCCGGCATGCTGACCATCGCCCAGATTCTGAAACTCGTCGAACCTTTCGATCTCGGTCGCACACCCCTTAATATTCCGGCCCTGCACCTCATTGCCGAAGCCGAAAAACTCGCCTATGCGGACCGCAAACGTTATATGGCCGACAGCGATTTTATCCGTCTGCCACAAGGGCTGCTTGACCCGCGCTATCTCGCCCAAAGGCGCTTGCTGATCTCCCGCTTCAGGAGCATGGGAAAGGCAAAAGCGGGCCAGCCGCCCTGGCAACAGGGACAGATTTTTGGCAAGGACAGCAGTGTCGAGAATCACGGTACCAGCCATATTTCGATCATCGACCGATGGGGCAATGCCGTCTCCATGACCACGACAATTGAAGCCGCCTTCGGGGCCCGGATCATGGTCTCGGGCTTCCTGCTCAATAACGAACTGACGGATTTTTCGTTCCGTCCGACCGATGAAAAGGGACACCCTGTTGCCAACCGTGTGCAGCCCCTGAAACGCCCGCGCAGTTCCATGTCACCCACCATGATCTTCGATCGCTCAGGGCGCCTGCATATGGTGGTCGGATCGCCCGGGGGCAGCCGCATCATTCTTTATGTCCTGAAAACCATCATTGGTCATATCGACTGGGGACTGGATGGCGAGGCACTGACGCAACTGCCAAACTTCGGCTCCCGAAACGGTCCGTTCGAACTGGAAGAAGGCACCGGTGTCAGGGAAATTGCGGAATCCCTTGAGGCCCTCGGTCACAAAACCCGCATTGTTCCCATGACCAGCGGCGTTCATCTCGTTATACGTAGTGGAAACAGGCTGATCGGCGCCGTTGACCCCCGCCGCGAAGGTCTGGCACTGGGGGACTGAGAGGAGCATCCCCTTGCACCCGCAGGCAAAATACGGCACAAAGGCGCATGAATGATAAACCATTAAACATTACAGTACGTGGCACAGGTATTGTCGGCGTCTGGCAAGCCCTTGTCCTTGCAACAAGGGGACATCAGGTCACCCTTGTCAGCAAGACCAGTGAACCTTTCAAAGAGGCTTCAAGCTGGATCGCCGGAGCCATGCTGGCACCTTTTTGCGAAACCGAAAGCGCCGAACCGGTGATCCGCCGTCTTGGTCTTTCTTCCCTGCCCCTGTGGCAGCAGGCCTTCCCTCATGTCGTGCAAAATGGCACGCTGGTTGTCGCCTCATCAAGGGATCAGAGCGAACTGCAACGATTTGGCCGCCAGACCGAAGAATATGAAGCGATTGACGCCGTAAAATTACAGGAAATCGAGCCCGATCTGGCCGACAGGTTTCGCTCCGGCCTGTTCTTTCCCCGGGAGGCTCATCTGCAACCCCACTGGGCCCTGACCCATATTCTGCAAAAAGCGATGGAAGCCGGTGTGCAAACACAGTTTGGCCATCCCGAACGCCCCGAAGGCAGTGACTATATCATTGACTGCCGGGGTATGGCCGCGCGCGATGAACTGCCCGATCTGCGCGGGGTGCGGGGTGAAATGGTCATTTTGCGTACGAATGAAGTCACGCTATCGCGCCCGATCCGCCTGCTGCATCCGCGCTTTCCGCTTTATATGGTGCCCTGGCCGGAAAACTATTTCATGATCGGCGCAACGGTCATCGAAAGCGATGACCAGGGCCCTGTCAGTGTGCGCTCCGGCCTTGAACTTCTGGGATCTGCCTATGCCATTCACCCGGCATTCGGAGAAGCGGAAATCGTCAGGATGTCGGCCAATCTGCGCCCGTCTTTTCCCGACAATATCCCCAAAATCATCGTGCGCAACAACACCCTTTATGTTAATGGTCTCTACCGACACGGATTTTTGACGTCTCCGGCACTGGCCCACCTGGTCGCCGACTATTTGCAAGCCGGAACGATTGATGAGGAGGTGTTTGTCGTTGAACATTAGACTGAATGGCGAACCGGCGCAAACGGCTGCCCAAACACTTCATGAACTGCTGGAAGGTCTCGGCTATGACGAGGATGCCAGAATTGCCACGGCGGTGAATGGTGATTTTGTCCCTGCCAGCCGGCGCGCCGAATGTAAACTGAACGGCAATGACGAAATCGAAATTCTCGCCCCGCGACAGGGGGGATAACGCATATGCTCTCGTTTTACGGACGCAAGGTTGACTCCCGCCTGCTGATGGGCACCTCCATGTATCCCTCTCCCGATATTCTGCAAAAGGCCGTCAGAGCTTCCAGGGCGCAAATTGTGACCGTTTCCCTGCGCCGGGAATCGGCCAGCAGGCAATCGGGCCAGGGGTTCTGGAAGCTGATCCGCGAACTGGATGTGCACATATTGCCCAATACGGCCGGTTGCAAAAGCGTCAGGGAGGCTGTAACCACGGCGCAAATGGCACGGGAGCTGTTTGAGACCCCCTGGATCAAGCTGGAAGTGATCGCCAATGACGACACGCTGCAACCGGACCTGTTCGGACTGGTGGAAGCAGCCCGAATCCTTGCCGCGGACGGTTTCGAGGTGTTCCCCTATACAACCGAAGACCTCGGCGCCGCCGAACGCTTGCTGGAAGCCGGATGCAAGGTGCTGATGCCGTGGGGTGCGCCCATCGGGTCGGCCCGCGGTCTCAACAATCCCTACGCTCTGAAAACCCTGCGGGCTTGGTTCCCGGATATCCCCCTTGTTGTTGACGCAGGGATCGGCGCCCCCTCCCATGCCGCAAAAGCCCTCGAAATGGGCTGTGACGCGGTTCTGCTCAATACCGCAATTGCCAAAGCGGCCGATCCTGTGAAAATGGCCCGGGCCTTTGCCGGTGCCATTGAGGCCGGACGCCAGGCCTTCGAGGCCGGGGTCCTTGAGCCCCGCGATATGGCTTCCCCTTCAACACCCGTGGCCGGAACCCCCTTTTTCCGGCTGGACTGAAAAGAAACCGTCATTCATGCCAGCTCTTTTACACCCGTTTTATCCCGTCGTCCCCGATCTTTCATGGATCAAACGCCTTGTTCCACTCGGGGTCAAAACCATTCAGTTGCGGCTCAAGGATACCCCCGGGGATGAAAGAAAGCGGCAGATTGAAACAGGTTTGCAGATATGTCGGCAATATGACGCGACACTGATCGTCAATGACCACTGGCGCGAAGCCATTGATCTTGGCGCGCGGTTTATTCACCTGGGGCAGGAAGACCTCGCTGCGGCGGACCTCGCGGCTATACGCGCTGCACGGCTGCAACTTGGCGTCAGCACCCATTCTCATGAAGAACTGGAGACAGCGCTTGCGGTCGGACCGGACTATGTCGCCCTTGGACCGATCCGGGAAACAAAACTGAAAAAAATGAAATGGCAGCCCCAGGGCCTTGAACGGCTGCGCGAATGGGTCGAAACCGCTCCTGTTCCCGTAGTTGCAATTGGCGGAATCACCCTCGAATTTGCGCCCAAAGTCAGGAAAACCGGCGTCGCCGCGATCGCCGTTGTTACCGATATTGTGGCAGATCGCAATCCCGAACAACGCGCAAAAGACTGGTTGAGACTGCTCACTCCGAAACAATAATGCAAATGTCAGCGCTTTTTGCAGCGACGGACAAAATCGACGAAACGCACTGCCCAGTCATTCCCGGCTGTTGTGCGGTGATGACAAAAACCGGCCTGCACATTATTGCGGACAATACCATCATGCGCACCATCAATACCATAGCCGCGCAGGACCTCATGGGCAAAAAGCGTGTCTTCCGGCAAGCCGGTCAGGGAGGCATAGTGAAACTCGTGTGCTGTAAGGATGGCCGGTTCGCCATCACGAAGCGCCTTTGACCATTTGCCGTGCCCGGTTTCCTTCAACCTGACAAGGCCCCGCCCCCGGGGCTTGTCGTGCATCTGCACAACCCCTGGAATAAACCCGACCATATCGGCGCTCTCGCCATTCCACTCGATCCTTTCCGCCAGATACATCATGCCCCCGCATTCGGCATAGACCGGCCGCCCGTTTCGGGCTTTTTGTCTGATATCCGCTCGCAGCCCTGCATTGGCCTCCAGCGCCGGCATGTGCGTTTCAGGAAAGCCGCCCCCCAGAAACACACCATCAACATCAGGCAGAACCGCATCTTTCAAACTGTTGAAAAACAGCAAATCTGCTCCCGCTTCACGAAGGGCGTCGAGATCATCGGCATAATAGAAGCCAAAAGCACTGTCGCGGGCGATCCCTATGCGTACCTTTGGGTCATTCTGTCCGGTTGTGCGCCGCATGGCGGTGACGACAGGCAGTGTTGCCTTGCGTGAGATCTCCAGCAGGTGATCAATGTCAACAGAATTTTCGATAATATCCGCCAGTTCGCTGATCCGTTCACCGGCCCGGTCGCTTTCATCGGGAGGAAGAAGCCCGAGATGTCGTTCGGGCGCCAGCAGACTGTCATTGCGCGGGATCGAGCCCGCAACTTCAAGGTCGGTATACTGCTGTACCGAAGCCCGCAATTTACTTTCCTGACGCGAACCGGCGACCTTGTTGAAGATCACGCCCGCAATATTCACTTCTGCATCGAAAGCCGAATAGCCCATTAAAAGGGGGGCAATACCGCGTGTTATCCCCGTGACATCAATCACCAGAACCACTGGCGCACCCAGCAGGACCGCAAGGGCCGCATTTGAATCATGACCATCAAGAGCAACGCCGTCATAAAGCCCTTTATTGCCCTCGATAAGCCCGATATCGGCGCCCGCGAGATGACGGGCGAACATCTGTTTTATTTCGTCGTGCGACTGGGTGTTAAAATCAAGATTGTAGCAAGGGGAGCCCGTTGCCTTTTGCAACCACAACGGATCAATATAGTCAGGGCCTTTCTTGAAGGTCCGAACCTTGAGACCTCGACGGTTCAGGGCTGCCGCAAGCCCCACCGACACGGTCGTCTTGCCCGATGATTTATGTGCCGCCGACAGGTAAAGATATGCCATAACTTACCCGGTTTCAGGCCACGTGCTGCAAATGCATCTTGTCCCGGCTTTCCCAGAGCGTACGCGCCAGCGCGTCGGCCTTTTCGATTGTCTCCGCCTTACCCAGCAATTTGAGAGCAATCGCAGCCGTACCGATAACCGCATGTTCGCCATAGGCGTTACCGACTTTCCCGTGCCACAAATCCGCGAGGCGCTGCACATCCATTTCTTCATCCGCCTGCTGGCGAGGATCATCGGTCAGTCGCGGCCATCTTTCCTCGCTGATCTCTCCCCCGTCCAGAACAGATACCAGGGTCGGCTTGTTGACGCGGCGCTCGATTTCGCCGCCCTCGCCACGATAGACGGCGAGTCGGGAAAAGCCGACAAGACGTCCCCCTTCCGAATGGGTCTCAAGAAAACCGCGATGAAAAATACCCTGCAACATGGCAGGTGCATCAAGCGGGTTGATCATTCGTGCGATGGTGTGGACCGGCGAGCGCAAGCCAAAGACAGGACGCAGGTCGATCATATCACGCAGTTTCTGACTGATCCCTTCAAGCGGTACATAGGCAAAATTACGCTGATCCAGATGAGCACCTGCCTGCTCCAGTTTTTCTGCAACAGGAATCCCCAGAGCCTTTAATGTGTCGCGCGTATAGACCCGACCCGGTGTATGCCCCTCGGTGCCATGCATAAACACCCGCACACCATTTTGCGCCAGCAACAGCGCCGACAGTATAAACCAGGGAAGCTGACGACGCTTGCCCGCATAGCTAGACCAGTCAAGATCAACCTCGGGACGATGTTCAGGATGAGGCAGACGTGCCCGGACCGCCTCGACAAAACCGGCAACTTCCTCCGGTGTCTCTTCCTGAAAGCGCAGTAACATCATGAAAGCGCCAAGCTGCTCGGGCAGAACCTTTTCATCCAGGATCATACCGAAAGCCTCTCGTGCTTCCTGCTGATCAAGGGAACGCGACAGGGTTTTGCCACGTCCCAGAATGGCAATGAATTTTGCAAACGGATGTAATGGCTCTGCTTTACTCATGGTCGAATCCCTTCCCGATCAAACCTGCCGACCGCCCGTAATCTCGCCGGAAAGACGTATCATACCGATACGCCAGCCCAGTCCTGTATTTTGGGCCTTGACACAAGCATTGCAAGCAAGGGGAAGGAGAAACAGGCCCCTTGCTCTCCCCTATTTTCCGTCTGCCACAGGAGAAGGAAGGAAGGGCAACAGTTTCAAGGCAAAGCCGGTCATAAACATGGCAATCGATATACCGGCGATTCCAAGCAGAAGTTCCGGCAATGACGGCATATAATGGGCGAACTGACCATCCTGGAAGGTACTTGTTACCTCCATCCCCGGGAACAGGGCGAGTGGATAGGACTGTCCACCGATAATGATGACATAGATATGTGCCATCCCTCCCAGCAACATCAGAACACTGGCAAAAATCAGCCCGGCACGAGAGGAACCAAAATTTGGTTGCATGAGAATCAGCATGGGAATGACACTGCCAATCAGTACATGCCCGCCCCAGAACAGCCATGTGAACACGCTACCACTCCACAATATGAAGCGTTCGACACCCGTATGTTCTGCCGCATAGAGATTGGTCAGATGATGCACGGCTGTAAAATACAGCATGGCAGCAATGAAGATAATGATTAGCTCGCGTATCTTGTTCGAAACATCCCTCGTCAACAGGCGCTTGCCGGTCGCCTGACACATGGTAATCAGCACCCAGACAGTAAAAGCCATGCCATAAACAAAGGAGGAAGCAATAAACAGCGGGGCCATAATAGCGGCATCATAGGCTTCTCTTGCCACCAGAAACCCGAAGATCGAGCCGGTACCTGTTGTCAGGATCAACCGCCAGATAAAGGCACCCCAGCCGGCGATTTTGTTATAGCGGGTCACCGTTTTGTCCATCATCGTCCACAGATAGACACCGACAATGGTAATAAAGCCGGTATAAAGAATTATATTCCAGGCAAAGATGGATTTGAAATTGTAATGAGTCATGGCAATAATCAATCGATCCGGACGCCCCAGATCGAGCAACAACACCGCCAGTCCGCCGATCAGCAGAGAAATAGCCAGGATGGCCGACAAACGTGCAAACCGCTTGTAGGCCAGCTTGCTGAAAACCGATGAAGCCGAAGCGAGATTAAGAGCTCCCGAAGCTGAAACAATCAGGAAAACGGCAAACACGTGGGGCAATCCCCAGACAATCTGGTTATTCATACCGGTAACGATATGGCCGTGGTGCTCCATATAGAAAGCCGCTCCCAGCCCGATTGCAATTACAATCACATGAAGAACAAGCAACACATTGAATATGTTGTTATATTCCCGTAGTTGTTTATATGTTTCAGCCATATTTTATCTCATATTCTAAAATAGTAGTTTGCCCTCTTTGCCAGAGCGACAGACCACGGGACCACATCAGATATTTCTGTAACGAACACCGGGATCGAGATTGAGATCGGCACGGACCTGCTGCGTGGCCACCCGTTCAACGAGTTGCGCAAGCTTGCCGGAGCGATCATTGAGATCGCCAAACACCATTGCGCCCTGTGGCGCCGCCTCGACACAGGCCGGTTGCCGTCCCTCGTCAACACGATGCACACACATGGTGCAACTTTCCACAGTACCGATTCCGCGCGGCGCATATGATTTCTGGTCTTCCAGATGCTCGTGTACGAATGAACGTGCCTTGTAGGGACAGGCCATCATGCAATAGCGACAACCAATACAGATATGCTTGTCCACCAGCACAATGCCATCATCACGCCTGAACGAAGCGCCGGTCGGACAAACATCCGCACAGGGTGGCTCGGCACAATGCTGACACATCATGGGAAGGGAAAAATGCTCGCCGGTCTTTTTATTGGTGATATTGACCCGGCGAATCCACTGGGCATCCGTCAGGGGATGGCCGGTATTCTTCCAGCCATTCTCCTTCTGACAGGCCGCGACACATCTATCGACATCAGCATCTGTAAACTTTGCCGCATCAATCAAAAGGCCCCAGCGGTTTTTGCGTGTGGCCGCTTCATCCAGCGGTTTTGCAACCGCATCTTTTGTACCATAGGCATACAGGGTCATGCCGGGAGCTATGGCCATCACTGCGGCCGCTCCCTTCAAAAAGGCCCGACGACTGCCGTCGTTTTCGGCTTCACGGTCTGCCTTTTCAGATTTTCTGTCATCCGGTTTAAGGGAGATCATTTGCCCTCTCCTGCAATATATTTATGAAAATCTGCCATCGCCGTATCGCCTTTTCGGATGACAGACGACATCTTTGTCGCATTTTCATGGGGATTTCCGCCAGCTCTTGCAGCCTTGTCCATTTTGTCTCCGGGACGCGAGGCATGACAATCAAAACAATCAATTCGTACGGCCGCATAATCATGACAGGTACGACAGAAGTGCCGCTCATCCCGAACAGTGATATATTTGCCATTATCATCCTTGACAGCATGACAGGAAATACAGTTTTTAAGGCTGAACTTCCGTGTGCGAATTCCCTTGTGCATGGTCTCGTCACGTTTGTGATCCAGAGCCTTCATATGCCATTTCCGCATCCATTTGGGATCTGCATCACATTTTCCACCAACCGCCTTGGGAGGTTTGGGCATCCAGGCAGGTTGCGCCGCAGCATGCCCGACAACGCCAGGCAAAACCGCCCCGGAAAACGTGATCATGACCAGCATCAGGATCAGTCTTTGCAAGATGACAACAGATTTCATGGTTATTACCCGTCCTTTTGGGCCAGTCCCTACAAGGTTGTTTCTTCGTCCCATGCCCGCCGGAGCGGGCATGGAAGTTATTATTGCCGGACCCGACTATTCGCCCAGCCCCATCTCGATGTAGCCGGTGGGACAAACGTCGGCACAGATATGGCATCCAACACATTTTGTATAGTCGGTATCAACATAACGACCAACGGCGTGTTTGTCCTTTTTGACCTTGAATACAGCATCCTGCGGACAGTAAATGACACAGTTGTCGCACTCGAAGCACATACCGCAACTCATGCAGCGCTCGCCCTCGGCCTTCACCTTTTCTTCTGGCAAAACCTTGATGCGTTCTTCGAAATTGCCCAGCACATGATCTGCATCCACCAGAACATGTTCGCGCTTGTTGCGCTCCACGTAATTGAAATGCCCGAGAAACAATTCATCATGGGTGATGATCTTGGTGGTGGAACGGTCCTCGTAATTGTGAACGGCGCAATTACTTTCCGACGTGCCCGACATGCCATCGTGAATGGTTTCACCGAACGTGCATGTTTCTGGGTCAAGATGACGATTGTGCAGTTCGTTGAGCAAATTGAAATGATGGACATCGACCTTGGGACGCTTTTTCGCATCAACGTGACCATTATCGAGATAATCATTGATGGTATCGGCAGCAATGCTGGCATGGCCAATCGCCGTTGTCAGCAGATGCGGACGCACAATATCGCCGATGGCAAAATGGTTTTCCTTGCCCTTGACGCGATAAAATGTATCGACATCCATAAAGCCGCGACCATTGTCCAGACCTTCTTCAAGACCTTCCAGATCCCCGTACTGACCGATCGCCGAAACAATCATATCGCATTCGATATCATATTCCTCGGCACCTTCAACCGGTGACGGAATTCCCTTGCCGTCAACGGTACATTCGACAACCCGAAGAGCGCGGGCAAGACCCTTTTCATCCTTGATAACCTTGACGGGCATGACACCACCCTTGATTTCAATCCCCTCGCGTTTGGCATCTTCGCGCTCATGCTCGGCCGCTGTCATCTGTTCGATGGGGAACAGGGAGGTCAGAACTGTCGTCACACCTTCCCGGGTCAGATTGCCCGCCACATCATGAGCTGTAAATCCGAGCATCTGGGTATCGTTCTGGTCCTTGTCGGCAACCTTGGTAATATGGCCGAGACGACGTGCAACAGAGGCTACATCGACGGATGTGTCACCACCGCCGACAACAACAACGCGTTTCGCAGTACCAACAACCCAGCCTTCGTTAAAGACATCAAGAAATTCGACACCGGAAATGCAGTTCTCCGTGCCTTCCCAGCCCTCGGTCGGCAGACCGCGCCCCTTTTGCGCCCCGATGGCCCAGCAGATGGCATCGAACTGTTCTTCAAGCTCGGCGCTGCTAATATCCTTGCCAACCGTCGTGTTGGTACGCACTTCGACACCAAGGTCGGTTATGCGTTTGATTTCCTTGTCGAGCATACCCCGCGGCGTCCGGTAGTTTGGAATACCGTAGCGCATCATGCCGCCAAGTTCACTGTGACTCTCGAATATCGTCACGGCATGCCCCTTGAGCCGCAGGAAATAGGCTGCCGTCAGTCCCCCCGGACCGGAGCCGACAACCGCAACTTTCTTGCCTGTATCCGGCCCTGGTTCAGGCAGTTTGAAATCATGTTCGTTGGCATAATCACCGACATATTGTTCAACCGAATTGATCCCGACCGTATCGTCGAGTTCGTTACGATTGCAACCATCTTCACAAGGTGCCGGACAAACACGCCCCATCGTCGCGGGAAACGGATTGGCCTGTACCATCCGGTTGAAAGCATATTCCTGCCAGGCCTGTCCCTCTACGGGTGACTTGTCCATTCCACGGGCAATGGCCAACCAGCCGCGTATCTCGTGCCCAGACGGACAACTGCCCTGGCAGGGGGGTGTTTTGTGAATATAGGTCGGACATTTGTGAGAATGATCCGCCTTGAATATTTTTTCCTGCAATTCCCATTCCGTATCACCCTTTTGAAAACGGTGATAGGTGTGACCTTTTTCGCCTTTTTCTGCCACATCAGTCATGTTTTTTTCTCCCTTGAGACCGCACCCTTTGTCGGTCAGCCTGTTGATTGTCATCGCGGCCCTGATCATCTCACATAAGCCGTAACGATCCGATTTCCGGTTTTGCCTCTGTTTTTATGCGGCAGGATCTGCCGAGGCCGTCTCTTCCCCCGACGCGCCATCAGAGACCGGCTCACTGTCCTCCTCGCGCGGGGCATCCGACATAATCAGGGCATTCCCGACCAGTTGATGGACGCTCATAATGGTTTCCATATCGAAATCATATTTCGGTAACACCTTGGAAAACTGACTTTTGCAAATCGCGCAAATCGCCGCCATGTTAGTGACGCCATGTTCCTCGGTCACCTTGCGCAGGGCACGCATGCGAGGCTGTGCCCCCTTGACGCGAATATCCATCAGGTCATCGGTCAGGATACCACCACCGCCACCGCAACATACGGTCGCTTCGCCAATCGTATTGTCATCCATATCGTAATAATTGTTGCAAACCGCCTTGATGACGGCACGCGGAATTTCAAACTGTCCACCAGGCTTGTCCCCCATACGCGTGGCACGCGCCACATTGCAACTGTCATGAAAAGTCATGGTCAAATGATCATTTTGCGACTTATCGAATTTCAACTTGCCTTTCCTGATGGCGTCATGGGTGAATTCGCAAATGTGTTGCGGTACCGGATAGGCGGGATCAAGGAAATCCCAGGGCCCCGCGAGCGTATTCAAAAAAGCATAGGCAACCCGCCAGGCATGGCCACACTCACCAAATACGATGCGTTTGACCCCCAGTTCGAGAGCCGCTTCACGTATCCGCAGCGATACCTTGCGCATGTTTTCGTAACTGCCGATAAACATACCAAAATTACCGGCTTCCGACGCTGTCGTACTGAGCGTCCAGTCTACGCCCAGCTCGTGGAACACTTTTGCATAGCCGAACAAACCATCAATATGCGGCTCTGCGAAAAAGTCGGCGGAAGGCGTGACCAGCAATATATCGGCACCCTTTTTATCGACAGGGATCTTTATGTCTATGCCGGTGTCTTCCTTCAGTTCTTCCTCGAAATCCTCCATTGTGGCAATAATGGCCGGGCCGGGCATGCCCAGATTATTTCCCACGGCATGAACCTTGCCGATTATTTCATTGCAATATTTCTGCCCCTTGCCAACCGAATCCATGATCTCGCGGGCGGCCATGGAAATTTCGGCCGTATCAATGCCATAGGGACAGTAAACCGAACAACGGCGACACTGGGAACACTGATGATAATAGCTGTACCATTCCTCCAGCACTTCCTCGGTCAGATCCCTAGCCCCGACCAGCCACGGCGCAATCTTGCCAGGCAATGTAAAATACCGCCTGTAAACGGACCGTAACAGGTCCTGACGGGCAACCGGCATATTCTTGGGATCGCCGGTCCCCAGATAATAGTGGCATTTGTCTGTGCAGGCACCACATTTGACACAACTATCGAGGTAAACCCTGAAGGAGCGATATCTCTGGCGCAGGTCGCCGATTTTATTGATGACCACATCCTGCCAGTCATCCGGTTGTTCACCAGGGAAACCGAGATCTGTTTCATGTTTTGGTGCCGCCTCGAAACTGTGGAGATCTTTCATCGCATCCGGCTTCATTTCGGGAAGCTCAAGCGGGTCGGGCAGACTCACGCCACCATCCGGATTGCCATCATCCAGTTCCGATTTATCAAGTTCTGACACGATATTCCTCCCTTGGGGTTTCCCCGTTTTTTCCTGTTACTTTCCGGATCCGCTTTCGATGGCTCTGGTCCAGGCAACCATCCGCCGTTTTTCCCGCGGGTTGTCAACCTGGTTACGCGTCGGGCTGAAAAACACCCCTGGTGCATGTAACAGTTTGCTGAATGGAAAAATAATCATCAGTATCAGGATCAGTGTCAGATGCACCATCAGCGGTAAACTGTCCGGCAGGGGTTGCCAGTCAAACAGGTTAAAGTAGGCAAGGCTCATGAAAAAATTCTTCAGGGAGATAATATCCGTACGATCAATATATTGCATCACCATACCACTGATGCCGATAACAATCAGCAGCAACAGCATCAGATGATCGGAGGGCGAGGAAATATAGCGAACCCGATTGACGAGGATACGACGCAGAGCCAGTCCGACCAGTCCGGCAATCATGGCAAAACCGGCATATTTTCCGATGGGCTGAACAAGCTCCAGCCCTGTCCATAGCAAATCCGGAACGTAGCGTGGATCAAGAAAATAACGCAAATGCCGGATCAGCACGAGCGCCAGCCCGACATGAAACATATAGCCGAATATCCAGGTCCACTTGTTGGACTTGAACAGGCTTTCAAACAGTGCCACTTCCCTGAACATCCGCAGCCAGACGCCGGGAACTGTCGTTGGTGCAGGTGTCGTGGCAATATTGAGAGGTGCCGGAACAGTGGCATATTCGTAGATTCTGTAGGCAAGCCCGACAATCAGCAAAATCGTCGCAAAATAGAATGCAAGAGCATATATCGTGGTAATCACGATGACTTTCCTCCGTTACCGACATTTTTGTTTTAACATTCGGTGCTTCACCGCTCGTCCTGCCGACAGGACAACAGATCAGCTTTTCTCGCGGACCTGATCACCGGTTTCAGGACAAACTGCAAACACAGCTCCCTTCCCCTGCCTGTCGGCAAAATAGTTCATGTCCGAAAAAGGATCGAGTTCAAATCAGCGCACCTTTCCCGAGGCGCGGGCAAACCCTGGCCAATGGCCATTCGCGCAAGAACATCAGGTTCTGTCAACCGGAAATGCCGGTTGACAGAACACTTGTCCGGCTAGATACAGCCCGTAGGTTTGGGCAGTCCGCCGATTTTACAAGCCTGTTTGGCCGGACCATAAGGAAACAGTTCATAGAGATATTTATTGCTGCCTTTTTCCGGACCGAATTTTTTCTTCAGCGCCTTGACGAGGACACGGATCGCCGGAGCAATCTGATACTCTTCGTAATATTCACGCAGGAAGTTGATCACTTCCCAATGCTCGTCGGTCATTTCAATGCCTTCGTCCTTGGCCAGCAAACCTGCCAGTTCCGGTGTCCACTGATTGATATCCGACAGATAACCTTCCTCATCATGCTCAATGCTTTCGCCATTGATTTCATAAGCCATTTTCATTCTCCTTAAGCTACCATTCCCGTCATTTTGCCCCCTGGTTTTCCAAAGGAGCATCAAAAAGCGGGGACTTTTCTCAACAAAAGCTCTTCCGCTCCATTCCCAAGCACGACCCGCGAATAAAGCGGATCAGCAACCGGGCCGGTCCCCCGCCCCGGTCAAAATCCTACATCCAGGACTGTGTTGCAGAGTGTTTTTCGACAAGATCGACAAAACCGCCATAGTCAACACTTTCAATGCCTTCGATCAATCCCTGGTCACCGAGACCGCGTGCCTCTATATCGGGGCCAAGCACATAGAATTTGAGATTGCCCATGTGCTTTTTAACGAGTTCAGAAACGGCGGTATTGTCGAGGGCTCCATAGACACCATCCTCGATCAGCAAAACAGCCGCTCCTTCTGCGGCAACGCGCAGGCAACTTTCAAGCGTATTGCGCTCAAAAGGCGACTTGTTCACTGTATGTAATAGCATAATCAGCCTCCTTTAAGCTGTCAAAATCACTTCCTGTTTTGCCATCAACTCGGACAGTTCCTTTGAACTGATCACCTCGACAGGGACAACCAGATCATCTGCCGTCAGTCCGCGTGCTTCCAGGCTTTCTTTCTCGGCGTAAAGCTTCTCGACCTCATAGCCTTCCAGGGCTCTGAAGGTTGGTGAGAAATTCTTCATATTGACCGCTTTTGTATCCTGCCCTTTTTTGAGCTGGTAAACACCGTCATCCATGAAAACCAGATGCACATCCTGCTCAAATGCTGCGGCGATCAATACTTTTTCAAGCATTTCCAGTGCATACACGGTTCCGTAAGGAGCCTTGCGGTTGACATACATAAAGCGCTTTACGACGTCCGGGCCGTCCTCATCCCATTCTTCTTCCATGATACGCTCTCCTAATCGCCAAATGTAATCTGCCGGTCCGCCTGGATACCGGATTCGATCAATTGCCCAAGACCCGAGATGCGAAATCCGGGTGCCAGAATCTCGTCCTTGATACCACGCCGCAAAGCCGCAGCAACACAAACCACAAGG
>JALXEI010000188.1 GCA_027069645.1 Hyphomicrobiales bacterium | reverse complement strand
CCGGAAAGCAGACCCGCGCCCTCGCAAGGAGCACAACGCGATGCAGGCCCGTCCTCTCCTCAAAAAGACCGGATGAACAAAGAAGATGCAATGCACGTTCCGGCTTCGGCTCCCTCTCCCGATGCCGATGATGACGCCATAATTAACACCTTGCAGGCCCAGCGACGCGAGCTTGAAGAGTTGCGCAAGCGCAATGCCATGCTGAAAAAGCGTCTCGCCTCGGGAACCGCCCCTGCGAAACCGGGCAATTCATCCGAAAAAATGACCGAGTGGAAAAAAACGCCACACATGACCGGCCACGACAACAATAAAAAAATGTCCCTGCCCTCCGCAGATCCGGCTTTTCTGGACCAGGGCTGGTCGCTTGATCCGTCACGTTCCGGACTCGGTGTGGAATCGGTTCTTGACAGCAGCCTGATCGAGAAACATCGTTTCACTAAACTGTCCGGCAGCATTTCTCCTGCCGGAAAGGCCCGCGTTACCATTGCCCTCAATGCCATTGACAGCGGCAACAAAATCAGAAATATCCGCCTGTCGCATCTGTTGTTCGAAAGTGAAAAATACCCCCTTGCAACAATTACCGCCAGCCTCGACAAATCCGCTCTGACCCCGCTGGTCCGGGATGGCAAACAGTTGTTCAAACTCGGTTTTATGCTGAAACTGCACGGTGTCGAGAAAAAAATGTCCGCAAAAGTCAGGGTTACCCGCATGAAAGACGGACGGCTTGGTGTCGCCTCTGTCGCCCCGGTGATGGTCTTCATCTCCGACTTTGCCCTTTCCAAAGGCCTCGCCAAACTTGTCGAGATTGCCGGGGGCAAGTCCATTGTACCGGCCATTCCTGTGCGTTTCAGACTGGTGTTCAACCCTGATACGCAATCCCGAAAGACCTCATCCCTGGAAAATACCGGACAACAGACCGATCAATAAACAAAACCGCAAACGGTTAACTTTATGGAGTTTCAAATGACAAAGATCCCCCGCTCATTCCTTTCACGCGCCAGCGCGGTGACACTGATGCTGGCCGCCGGACTCACCGGCTGTTTCCTGTCCGCGTCAACCCTGAGTGCCACCGCCGGGGCCCGCAACTATCATGGCGGACTCAATCTGATCACCAGCAAGGAAGCGGGAAATCTTGCCATCATGGACGGGACAAAAGGCTACAAGATGAAAGGGTTTGGACGGCTGTTCCCGCTGCGCACCAGTAGTGGCGGCGTGCCGGGCTCCGTCCCCTCACAGCCCAGTTCAATTGTCGATCTTCGGGCCCTCGGCCATAAAATGGTGGAACCGGCCAGCTGGCGGGGACGTCCCGAGCGCAAGAGTCATGTACCATCGGGTTATATTTTTCTTGGTCAGTTTATCGATCATGATATCACCCTTGACACCATGTCCTCCCTTGACAAGCCGGTGCACGATGGCGAAATCAGTAACCGCCGCAGCCCCGACCTTGACCTCGACAATGTTTACGGGGCCGGACCGGACGCCACCCCCTATCTTTATAACCTGCCCTATCTGCGCGTCGGCAAGACCATAAAGGGGGTTCATTCGGGAACCCCCCGTCACGACCTTTTGCGCACCGCAAAAAGCAGCAGGCCCGGTCCGAATGGCGGCGGTGCCGTTGCCCTTATCGGCGACCCGCGCAATGACGAAAATTTCACCGTGTCGCAGATTCAGGCCGCCTTCATCGCCTTTCATAATTCCATCGTCAACCGGCTGGTGGAAAAGGAATATGGTGCACGTCGCGGCGAGATATGCGCAAAGCAGCGCAAAAGCTGCATCACCACCGAACAGCTCGCGGACAAATTATCCGCAGAGGCCAAAACATCTATCTTCAAAACGGCGCGTGATCACGTTATCCACTATTACCACCGCATCATATCGGAAGATTTTCTACCCCGCCTGATCGGCACCGACCGCGCCGACGCCATTCGCGACAATGGCCGGGTTTTCTATTTCCCGAAAGGCTTTTTACGGCGCGACGGCAGTCTCGAACAACCCTGGATTCCGTTTGAATTCTCCGTTGCCGCCTATCGCTACGGCCATGCAATGGTGCATCAGAATTATCGCCTGCGCAAAAATCCGGCCAGCAAGATCCCTCTCTTTGCTCCTGGCAAAAAGAATGGTGAAGGGGCCGTACATGGCTTCAGCCCGATCACCGCGAAAACAGCCATCGACTGGAATTTTTTCTTTCCGATCGATACCAGTTTGCCAAAGGGGTTTAACTTTGCCAACAAGCTCACCAGCCTGTTGCCGGAACATCTGCATCATCTCGACCGGGTCGGTGTCACCGGCTCCGACGAGCCTTCGCTGGCAGCCCGCAACCTCAATCGCGGCCGTATTTTCCACCTGCCATCGGGACAGTCACTGGCGCGGGTCATACTGCCCGAACTGGCCAAACGCGGCCTGCTGAAATCCTGGCAGGTGCAAACACCCGATGACTGGGAAAAGCTGGTCATTGCTCCCGATGCACTGACGGTTGCCTCGCTCGGTCAGGTGGAAACGCCGCTTTGGTATTATGTCCTGCAGGAAGCCGCTGCGTTCAAACGCGCCGATGAATCAAACCTGACCGAATCAACCGGCGACAACAACCTTGTCAGTGATCGCCTGCCAAACAGATTTGAAAAACTGCCGGACCAGGTTGCCGCCCTGCCGGTTTCTGACAATAACAGGGTGGCACGTATCAGCCCGCCCGGGACAAAACCCGCCGCCCTCGCCATGAAAGAAAACAATATAACACAGGTTGCCGACAATCCGGAGGATACCTTCAACAGCTATCTGGGCGGCGAGCCGCCCGCAAAACGCAAGGGAACCTATACGCCCCCGCGCAGCCCTGACAGACCCGCAACCTACAGGCCGCGTCCGGTGAAACGCCCTGCACCGGTCAAAAATACGCCGGTACGCTACAAGGTTCCGACCCGGCTGCTGTTGAGCAATACCGGTGGCGATACGCTGGGCCCGGTTGGCGGCACCATTGTCGGAGAGGTTCTTTATGGTCTGCTTGAACACTATCGGGAAAACACCGGCAAGGGACTTGACTATACACCCGTTCTGAAAGCCAAACCGACCCGCAACAATGCGTTGCCCCGGCGGCGCCCCGGTTCATCACCTGGCGAACTTACCGCCACAACGGATCTCGGTATCCGCTATCAGATGCGCAATCTCATCTATGATGCCGGCCTTGCTGCACCGCTTACGGTCAGTGCGACAAAAAACAAACGCAAGGCCAGAAAGAAAAAATATCGCAAGCGGAAATACAGGCGCTAGACGGCTATAGTCGGGGTGCAGCTTCACAAGGGGCTGCACCCTTTCGTGCGAAAAGAGGAAGAAATGTCAAACACACAATATTTCTGGTCCGAACAGGCCCGTATGGAATTTGCCGCGCTGTTCGATGACGGTTCCCATTCCGAATCATTCCGGGAAGCTGTCGCTTCTGCTCTTGCCAGAGGCTGGGGCAACAATCGCGACAAACCGTTCTGGGCCATGTCCATGCTGGTGGCCATACTGGGCCAGACGGGCAGCACCGGCGGCGGTGATGAAGGGCTCGACCTTGTGTGGACATCACCGGCTGAAATTCTCGCCCGCCTTCAGGATATTGCGCAGCAACCGGACACCGGGGCAAAAAGCAGCGGTGCCGTCATCGCCGGTGACGACGGACTGTTTCTCGAAATGCCGGACGGGCGTCTGAAACTCGGTGTCATGCGTATTGCCATCCTTGGCAAGCTGGCCGAATTCCTGCTGGCCGCCAACGAATTCGCATTCTCTGCCGAAGTCATGGAAATCCTCTCCGATATCGCCACCAATGGCCCTGAAAAACCCGCGGTGATCCGCGACGGCGGACGTGCCCTGGCCCGTCTCGCCTATAAATACCGTGCAGAACATTTCCGCGATGCCCATTCCGCCTCCAGCTTCTCCATCATCAGAACCTGGCTCGCCAAACGCGATGATTTCCGGATTGACGACGAAGCCCTGTTTTCGTTCTGGGTATGGCCCGACAACACCCATTTTAAAACCTATGCAACGGTCTATTTTGCCTTCAGCGATTTTCAGGAAGCGCTGGAAGAGGCGCGAATCATCGAGGCCTCAACCAGTGCTGTTGAACTTGATGACCCGGTGATCGCGGGTGAACTGGCGCGAATAGACGAGGATATTTTTGCCAGTGTCCGCGAGGAACTGTCGCCCGAAGACCGTATTGCCCTGATCAATGAAAGTGAACTTAAATTATTCAAGAAGACCGAAATAAATACATTAAAACAATTGTTTGAATGTGGAACATTCGGCCTGTCGCACGGTTTGTCCTCTCTGCGCCTGCTGTCATTCAACGCAATTCAGTCTGGAATCTCCAATGGTTTGAGGACAGGGCGCAGCAAGATCCCGCTTGAACAAAGGGTCTTGTGCACGGAAGCCAGAAGCTACAACGAGCTGATAGCCGAACTGGGCGCCCTTCAGAAAAAGTCGCAAGGCTGGCTGAAAGTGGCGCTGGCCCTTCGGCAACAGGATACGGAACAGAAGGAAGAGGACAGCCAGATATACGAGGAAGGCATTTCGATCCTCAAACATTCGCGCTCGAAATCACTGTCACAGGACCATGAAATCCTGCGTCCGCTCTTTGCGCAAATGGAGGAAAGTCTGATCAAATGCGCCGAACAGGCAAGAGTATATACCGAACGTCTGCAACAGATATCCGGACCCGATGGCAAAAAGGGCGATGAACTGTTTGAAAATGACCGGCAACTGTTCGCTGCCGAGTTTCAGCGCCGCTATCTGACACAGGAAAACACAAACATATGATCACCTGATCAAACCGTTAGGCAAACACATCACGGAAGCAAAAACCGTTGAAAGGACCCGCAAATGACCCCGAGCAATGGCGACAACAAATGGCAACAGGCCACACAGGCTTTCATCGACCGCCAGGCCGCAAGGACCCTTGCCGTTGAAAGCACAGAAGCTGAACATACACAAAAGAGCCTACCGAGCGTTGCAAAACTCATGCAACTGGCCCGGGAAGGGGGATCGCCCGCGGCACTGTTTGCCGCCCTTGACGGCCCTGTGCCCCTTAATGCCATCAGGCTTTACCGCTCGCTGCTTGAACGCACCAGCATCGGCACATCGCTACATGCCAAAGCTGCCAGCACCGA
>JALXEI010000187.1 GCA_027069645.1 Hyphomicrobiales bacterium | reverse complement strand
TTCCAAATCCAGATTTTATTATGGTTTTACAATGATTTATATTATTGCTTCATCGACATGACAGATACACAAACAAAAAACACCCACAGATTTTTTTAATATTTTATTAATTATCCTTGACACGTGGCCCCCAAATCACCATCTTTGAGAGGAACCAAGAGTTCCCCCAAAGCGTCCCCCCACGCTGACGCTTACAAACTGAGGCTCCGGTCTTTTGACCAGAGCCTCTTTTTTGTGCTCCTTCCTGCCCGTCCCGTCGGCTTTTTCCAGGACTCCGGCAATCCGAAATGTTAAGGATAATAGCGGTAAGGGAAAAGGGCGAACTGACGCGCACAATGTTATGAACAGAAAACTCATATTACGCATTGAAGCGGCCGTGGGCAGTGATGTCACAAATCACTCTACCCTTCCTGTCGGCTTCGGTCTGACCGGGCTGCGGGTTGAACTGGCAGATGGTCGCCGCGCTGCCGTCAAGGCTTCACGTCAGGCCCATGACAATCATCTCGGCCTTGAAGCCTGGATGTTGCGCGAACTTGGCGCACAATCCAACCTCCCGGTTCCCGAAGTCTACTATAGCGGCGACGGGCTGCTGATCATGGAATGGTTGCCGTCCGGAGGCGCTATCAATTCAAAGGTGCAGCAGCACGCCGCGGAACTGCTGGTCGATCTGCATAATCGTCCGTTCGCGCAATTTGGCTATTCACGGGATACGCTGATCGGCCCCCTGCATCAGCCCAACACACAAAACGACAGCTGGGTCGCTTTTTTCCGCCAGCATCGCTTGCTGTATATGGCGCATGAAGCCGCAAAAGAAAACCGCCTTCCCGAAAAACTGCTGGGGCGGTTGCAAAATCTGGCAGATGACCTTGAAAACCACCTGATCGAACCGGCCCACCCTTCCCTTTTGCACGGGGATTTATGGGGCGGCAATATCATTGCCCGCAACAACCGTATCAGCGGCTTCATTGATCCGGCGCTCTATTGCGGACACCCGGAAATCGAACTGGCCTTCACAACCATGTTCAGTACCTTCGGACAAAGCTTCTTTGATGCCTATCAGACTCTGGCCCCCCTTGAGCCGGGTTTCTTTGAACACCGCCTGAAAATCTACAATCTTTATCCGACGCTCGTTCATGTCCGTCTGTTTGGCAACAGCTATCTGTCCCCCATAGATCGCACCTTGCGCGAATTCGGTTTTTGAAGAGAAAATACAGCCTGCATTTCCAGGAGAGCGAGAGCAGAGAGATTAACGAACAGAATCAGGACACAAGAGGCAACCTTTTTGTGTTTTGGTATGATACCGGAATGCAAAATGGTTAACTCAACCCCGATTATGGATAAGCGATATTGTATCTTACTGATTTCAGGCAAAAAAATGCCATCCCCGCGCAGGCGGGGATCCATAACCACGAAACTGCCGGTTTGCGGATATGCCAACAGGTTCCAATGACCTGATTATCGTGCCGTACCCCGCAAAGCTGCGGCGTATGGATCCCCGCCTGCGCGGGGATGACACTGAAATACAACCGAAAATCTTTGTTTGTTGACTGGCTTTTTTTGAAAATCCTTATCCGTTATTTGGGTTAACTCACGTTTCGCTTCCCGGACAAGCGACAGCGCTGATCCGGGATCCAGGGGCGGCAAGCGCAGAACGGATTAAGAAAATGAAGCAAAACAAAAGCATATCACTTGTGGCCCTGGGCCCCGGCTCAAGGCCGGGGAGCGGAGTGGCCTGCTAACCTGAACAAAAAATACAGAGATCAGTCTTTCTGCGAACCGCAACAACCGCGCCTGTTTTCCAACCCGCAAAAGCGATAGCCGGTCCTCCCCCCGAAGGACCGGCTGTGCGTGAGAAAGAAATATCGACCTGTTTATTACTTGTTACTTGAAACGGGTCAACACATCCACTTTCCCACTTATTGCCATTTCATTCTGAGACCCACTGAGACAATATCAATACTGTTGTCAATATCCGCATTCGGTATCAGCGGATTAAGCGGAGATATGTTTGCATCTTCGAAGAAAAGATGGGTGTAACCGAAATCCAATGTCGTGCTGTCGCTCCATTTATAGCTGCCGCCAAGGCTTAGCCAGATCCGGTCCGAGTCAGGCAGTCGTGCACCACGCGTCAAGGTGGGTACGGGAGTCTGCTCATATCCAAGCCCTGTGCGGACCGTCAGCTGGTCGGTCAGTTGCATCTCCGCACCGCCCGATATAAACCAGCTGTTATTCCAGCTAAAGTTCTCGACAATATCGGCACCACCACCAAAACCGGGAGATACAACAAGCTGTTTGAGACGGCTCCAGTTGGTCCATTCCACATTGGCCATCAGCGCCAGACTGTCCGTGACCTGCTGTCGGATACTGGCCGTGACAATTTCAGGTGTATCGATTACAGCTTTGGTAGCCGTAAGAGGTGTCACACCGGGAATATGGGTTGTTCCGTCAAGCTCGTGAGATATCATTGACCGGAAGCCAACACCGATGCTGGTGCCACTTTCCTCGTTTTTGTAAAGCGCCCCGAGCGTAAAGCCGACCGCCGTATCATCGCCCTTGATGACAGCTGAAGGCCCGATCGGCGCAATGACAGCCTGTTCCAGCCGGGCGCTGATATATTCGATCTGCAATCCGGCTGCAACGGACAGATTGGGCGCAATCTTGTAACCAATCGTCGGGGCGGCGTTAATGGTCATGATTTCAGAGCGCCGGTTAAGCTGCGCCCCGGCCCAGCTATTGTTGTTGGCATCGGATACAAGACCAAAGGGAGCATTGATCGACAAACCGACATAAAGCTGCGGGCTGAACTGGTAATTATAGTAGGAAGCACCGACAAAGCCCAGCTCATCCATGCTTGTAGCACTGCCGGCAGTCGGTGTGATCTTCGTATCCGGGACGATCAGCGTCGCTGATGAAGATGAATTCAGCCCGTCCTTTGTGGTCACAGCCGCCGGGTTCCAGAACATGGAAGACAGATCGGAACCGGCCGCACTGTCGGCAAAAGCCTTGCCCAGACCGGTTGTCGATTGCTCCCTGATGGCAAACCCGCCGGCAAATGCCGAGGTGGCGACAAGAAGGCTACCCCCCAGAAGTACGCCGGAAGCGATGAAACCAAATTTGCGCATGACATGTTCCCGTTCGATGAGTTTTATCGTGATTATTTTGTAAATTGCCCCCTACAATAGACTCGCTCCCTCAACAAGTTCAATGACGACAGGGCGTATTTGATCGAAAAATGTCAAGTTTGTGACAGAACTGTGTCCCCGATGTCACAAAGCTGTAAAGGCTCTGTCTTCGCACATCGCCTTTTTTACCCTTTCGCCCTGTGCCGCCCGTTCCCCTCTTGCAACTTGCTGTTTTACCCGCTAGCAAATCCCTGATGCTTTTTCGGCAAGTCTTCATTTACAGGACCAGAACGTCATGAAAATCAATGGCAATGAAATCCGCCCCGGCAATGTCATACACCACAAGGGAGAATTGTGGTCGGCGGTGAAAATTCAGGCGGTGAAACCGGGCAAGGGCGGGGCGTTCGCCCAGGTCGAGTTGAAAAATCTCGTTACCGGCTCGAAACTCAACGAACGCTTTCGGGCCACGGAAACCGTCGAGCGTGTCCGGCTTGACCAGAAAGACTATCAGTATCTCTATGCCGAAGGCGATATGCTGGTGTTTATGGATACAGATACCTATGAACAGATCGAATTGCAAAAGGACTTTGTCGGTGAACGCGCCGCCTTTTTGCAGGACGGCATGATGGTCAAGGTGGAAAGCTATGAAGAAAAGCCCATCGGTGTCGAGCTTCCCGATCAGGTGACGCTGGAAGTGGCCGAGACCGAGGCCGTTGTCAAGGGACAGACCGCCGCCAGCTCCTACAAGCCAGCGATCCTTGAAAACGGTGTCAGGGTGATGGTGCCCCCCTTTATCAAACAGGGGGAAAAAATTATCGTGCAAACCTCGGACACCACCTATTTACGGCGGGCTGACTAACCTGCTGTAATGCCGGAGTGTAAAAAAGATTGACTCACGTTTTGTTTCCCGGACAAGCGACAGCGCTGATCCGGGATCCAGGGGCACCAAAACGGGAGTGCGTTGGGAAAATGAACAAAGACAAAAGCATATCACTTGCTGCACTGTGCCCCGGCTCTGCGCTGCGCTTGTCCGGGGAGCTATACAGCCGGGTATAACCCGCATTTCTCATTTTCGATGTTCGGCGCGCCATTGGCGGGGGCGCTGAAATGCGGAGGCCCATATCCCTTTTTTTGCCCGCATGGCGGCACCTTCCTCGCGCCGATAGCCACCAAAGGCCACCGCCCAGCCGCTGGCAACCATCCATTTGTTGATCTCCTGCCCGGCCACACGACAAATGGCCAGCAGGCGACCAAAACGGTCATATTCGTTACCCTTGCAGGACAGGGGGCGACCGGCAACAAACCGGCGCAAACGCCGTGTTGCTTCCTCACCGCAACGCCAGTCCCGACCATTGCGGCGACATGTCTGGCGACCTTCGGGCGCATCGATGTGTTGCAGACGAATTTCCAGCCCGTCAACAAACAGACTGTCGCCATCCACCACACGCGCCCTGCCGCTCACTTCATAGCGCGGTGGCCCCTCCCCGCGTTTCAGCACAAAGGCAAGAGCGGCAATCAACAGAAAAACCCTGATCCAGGGATAGAAAGTCAGCCACTGATTTTTCAGCCATCGGGCAAATGTCATGTCTGTTTCCTGTGCAGCCCGCCGCCTGCGAAAGATCGTGATGATAACGTATACGGGAAATTAGTAATTTCACACCAGGATAACCGGATCAATGAGGTACTGCGTCCGATTGAATAACTGTTGCTCTTTTACCCGTTCTCTCTGCGTACAGAGCCGACAGCACGAAGAGGGCGAAGCAGGACCGCCAGCTCATGAATCAGGAATTTCATCCCGCTGCCTTTCAGACCGATGAACGACGTTTCATAAAGCGGCGGGGCGACCGTCGTGCGCCGGGGCCTGATCAGAGCGTGGCCGAGGCCCGCGCCAAGCTGACACACCGCACTGACGGGCGACCGGAGTTCGAGTACGAACTGCTGCGACTGTTTGCGCGAAACAGTATCCGCGCCTCGATTATCCTGCCTCTGGTCGCGGCCATCGTTGCCCTTGCCAGTCTCTCCTGGGCCTCGCCGCGGCAGATTTCCCTGTGGCTGGCCGCGCTGTTCCTCAGCAGTTCGCTATTGATCTATCTGTCTCACCGCCTGATCAAACTGCCACGCAAACAGGTCAAGGTACATATCTGGCGCACGAAGATCATGACCGCGGAATTTCTGCACGGCCTCTCCTGGAGTGCCATTGCCACATTCGGCATCAATTCCGGTGACCACCGCGCTCACATGTTCGTGTTTGTGACCATCAGCATTATCAATTCCCTGCGCATGATGCTCGCCAATGCCGCCATCAGTATCGTTTATGTCGGGACCCTGCCGGTCATACTCGCGCTGTTTGCGCGCTTTTGTTATCTCAATACGCCTTTTTACTGGGCTATGGCCAGTATGGCCGTCGGCACCTATATTTTTTTCATCTATCTGATGTCGCACCTCCATTCCAACACTCTGATGACCCTGTTGCTGCGCACGGAAAAAGACAATCTGATTGCCGAGCTGGAACAGGCACGCGCACTGTCCGACGAGGGGCGACGCCGCGCCGAAGCCGCCAACCTCGCAAAGTCGCGTTTTCTGGCCACCATGAGCCACGAACTGCGTACGCCGCTAAACGCCATTATCGGCTTTTCGGAAATGATGAAGGACGAAATGCTGGGCCCCCACCAGGTTGAAGCCTACAAGGGTTATTCCGGTGATATCCATAATAGCGGTCAGCATCTTTTGAACCTGATCAACGAGATCCTCGACATTACGCGCATCGAGGCCGGCAAATACGACCTCAACGAGGAAGCCATCAATATTGCCCGCGTGCTGGAAGAATGTTGCCATCTGGTCAAAATGCGCGCCGATGCCAAAAATCTGACCATCGTGCAAAACTACCAGAAAGACCTGGAACGCCTCTGGGCTGACGAACGCGCCATTCGCCAGATTGCTCTTAACCTGTTGTCCAATGCCGTCAAATTCACTCCCAATGGTGGCACCATCATTGTGACCGCCGGTCGCACCAGCAATAATGGCCAGTATCTTTCGGTGAAGGACAACGGTCCGGGGATCCCGGAAGAAGAACTGCCTCGCGTGCTTTCCTCTTTTGGTCAGGGCTCGCTGGCGCACGAAAATGCCGAAGGGGGAACCGGCCTTGGCCTGCCGATCGTCAAGGGACTAATCAAGCTGCATGGCGGCCTGTTCGATCTCAGGACAAAATTGCGCGAAGGGACAGAGATTATTGCCATGTTCCCCAAATCCCGCGTCTTGCAGGTCATGCCGCAAATCCACCCCGATCTGGTGAATGCCATTCCCCGCGATGTTATGAACGAGGCCGCCGACAGCATCACAAAAACCGGCAAGGCCGTATCGGCCCGGATGGAAGAGCCCCTGCAACAGCCATAAAAAGCTGACGCCACTTCCCCGGCAAACACGGCCTTATTTTACGCCCGACGATTGTGATTTACTGAAAAACAGGTTATCCATATCGTCTTTTAACAGACGGATGAAAATAAAAATACTGTCCGGCTGAAATTGAGCCGGGGAGAAAGTCCACGGGATCAGATCTTATGTCCGCATGGCTTGGCCTTGTCATTCTTGTTGTTGCCGCTATTGCTCTCGTTCTGCGCGCCGATGGCGGCAATATTGCCGGGATGGAACAGACGGATTTTGCCAATATTGTCACCGGACTTGTTCTGCTGGTCTTTATTGGCGGCGGGGCCTTCATGTCTTATCGCGGCGAGGGCAAAAAGGCCCTGAAGGACATTGCCATATGGCTGGCCATATTGCTCGCCCTGATCACCGCCTACAGTTTCCGCTTTGAATTTGAAGCCGTGGCAAGACGGGTGGCCGGAGAACTGATGCCCGGCATTGCCAGTTCCAGTTACCGCGACGGCAGCGGCCGAACCGTTGTCGAAATACGCAAGAGCAATAACGGCCACTTTGTCACCCGGGTCCGGGTCAATGGCGCGCCGGTTGAAATGCTGGTTGATACCGGCGCCAGCAGCGTCGTGCTGACCACGCAGGATGCCGAACGTGCCGGAATAGACACCTCGAAACTCAACTATTCCATTCCGGTCAGCACAGCCAATGGTCGCGCGATGGTGGCGATGGTGCGGTTGCGGGCCATTTCCCTTGGTGACATCAGCGCCCGCAATGTGCAGGCCCATATTGCCAGCCCGGGCAGCCTGTCACAAAGCCTGCTGGGAATGAGTTTCCTTGGCCGGCTGCGCTCTTATGAAGTCAAAAATGATGTTTTGATCCTGCGCCGCTAGCGAAATACGGTCATTAACCTCATCTTTGCCAGAAACAGCAGCAAAATCGAAACCCGTTTCCGCTATAATCCTTTCAATACAAAAGCCGGGGTCCAGGCCCCGAAGCGCACCCGAACCGGCATGAAATTTCTGCCACAACCCTCTGAACGCAGGAGCACCTCATGCGTGGCAGCCTGAATTATATTCTCGGCGAGATCATTCTCTGGATTGCGATCTTCATCATTGCTCTGGCCGGGTTTCTCTATCTTGATGACATTCTGAATTATGCCGGAAAAGTCGCAAGCAGGTCTTCGCAGCAGCCATCACGCGTGACACAGGACTCCTCTCAACAACAGGAAAGCAGCGGCAATGGCCGCGTTACACTGCATGCCAACAGGGCCGGTCACTTCGAGGTGCGGGCCTATATCAATGACCGCCCCGTCAGGCTGATGGCCGATACCGGCGCCACCTTCGTTGTTCTGAGGTGGGAGGATGCCGAAAGCCTCGACCTCACCTATGATCTGGAATTTACCGGCCGGGCCCGCACCGCTAACGGCACTTCCCAGGTTGCGCCTGTCACCCTCGACAGAATTGAGGTGGGGGATATTGTTGTCGAAAATGTCAGGGCCTTTGTCGCCCGACGGGGCATGCTCGGCAACAGCCTGCTGGGTATGAGCTTTATTGGCCGTCTGGAAAGTTTCCAGATGCGCGGACGGGAGTTGATACTGGTTCAATAGTGGTCTATCAGGGGGCTGCAAAACTCCTTTCTCCGGCACTGCCTGTTCGTTTTGGCCGGATTTTTCCCGAATGAGGCCCTGTCATGACAACCAGACAATCCCCCGAACCCCGCGCCGATCTCAAACCCAACACCGCCGAATTTGAACGCCTGTCCTTCATCAAGCCCACCGGCTTTCGCGAATATGATGCACGCTGGATTTTCGGCGAGGAAATCAATCTGACGGGCATCCATCAGATCG
This sequence comes from Hyphomicrobiales bacterium, assembly GCA_027069645.1. Lineage (GTDB taxonomy): Bacteria > Pseudomonadota > Alphaproteobacteria > Rhizobiales > JAKIUO01 > JAKIUO01. The sequence goes on along the minus strand of JALXEI010000187.1, from coordinate 8,552 downwards.
GTGTCGGCATGGCCGAACTGTTCCGCCGTCGCGGCGTGCCCTTGCGCATTGTCGTAGGCCATGATTATCGTTCCTATTCCTCTTCCATCAAATATACGCTGGTTTCCGGCCTGCTGGCGGGTGGTATGGAAGTGTTCGACATTGGCCTTGCCCTGTCGCCCACCGCCTATTTCGCCCAGTTCGAGCTTGAGGTCGAAGGCGTGGCCATGGTCACGGCTTCCCACAATGACAATGGCTGGACAGGCATCAAGATGGGGCTGGACCGTCCCCTGACCTTTGGCCCGGATGAAATGGGCGAGCTCAAAGAGATAGTGCTGACTGGCGTGCCCGAAGCCCCGGGCGGGGGCAAATATCATGTCATTGATGATATGGCCGACAAATTCATCAAGAACCTCACCAGCCGCCCGGCTCTCAAGCGCAAGCTGAAAGTGGTCTGCGCCTGCGGCAATGGCACCGCTTCCGTCTTTGCGCCGCAGGTTCTAAAGGCCATCGGCTGCGAAGTGATCGAACTGAATTGCGAACCGGACTACACCTTCCCGGCCCATAATCCCAACCCCGAAGACATGAAAATGCTGCATGCCATGCGCGACGCGGTGCTCGAACACAAGGCCGATCTGGCGCTGGGCTTTGATGGCGATGGCGACCGCTGCGGTGTGGTGGACAACAGGGGCGAGGAAATCTTCTCCGACAAGGTCGGGCTGATGCTGGCCCGCGACATCTCCAAAACCCACAAAAACGCAAAATTCGTGGTCGATGTGAAATCAACCGGCCTGTTCATGACCGACCCGGTTTTAAAAGAAAACAGCGCTACCACCGACTACTGGAAAACCGGTCATTCCTATATCAAGCGCTATTCCCATGAGCATGGGGCTCTGGTCGGCTTTGAAAAATCGGGCCATTTCTTCTTCAACAAACCGCTTGGTCTTGGCTATGATTGCGGCCTTACTTCTGCCCTTGCCGTTCTGGATCTGCTTGATCACAACCCCGAAAAGAGCCTCAACGATCTCTATAACGAGCTGCAAACCAGCTACCAGTCCCCCACCATGTCACCCCATTGCGCGGATGAGGTCAAATATGAGGTCGCGGACCGCATTATCGCGCATTTTAAAAGGGAAGCCGAAAACGGCGGCACGCTGGGCGGCCAGAAGATCACCGATGTGATTACGGTAAACGGTATCCGTATGGTACTCGAAGACGGTTCCTGGGGCCTTATCCGCCCGAGTTCCAACACCCCGCAACTGGTTGTTGTTGTTGAAAGCACGACATCCGACGAGATGATGCGCAATATTTTCAAGGACATCGACGCCCATTTGCAGACCTATGAGGAAATCGGCGAATATAATCAGAAACTTTGACCTTCCGCCATCATAAGCCGCCCCTGGAATCATCATCACCGAACCCGCTGAAAAGCCGGTTCGGTGACCCGAGAGGACAGTTGCAATAATATGGTTCGGTATGATTTCGTGAAGCCCTGCCGGATTGCCGTTGCAGATACGGCAATGACGAATTCAGAGAGATGAAAAGGAATGTGAAATTATATTTCGTCCCCCCCCGCCCTCCGAATCCGGTTGGGGCTAGTGCATACTGCCCAAAAACATGATCCCGGACAGCCAGGCAACCAGTGTCACCACGACAAAACCGGCATACGTACCCACAATCGTGGTCAGCAGCAGACCAAGCCCCCCCTCCCTTTTCAACATGCTCTTAATGGCCATGATGACCGCCGCCAGAAGAAAACCGCACGGCACGGCCAGCAGCAGACCGGCTGCTATATACGGGACAACCCGGCCGAACCACTGCGGGGAGAACATATTTATCACCGACTTTATATCCGCTCCGGAAAACAGAAGGTCAAAGATAAAGCCGGCAAGAAGCATGGCCGCGATGATCATCCAGCCGGTATACAAAAATTTCCAGCCGGATCTGAGTGTCGAACCTTTGTGGATGGATGCCAGTTGCGGTGTCATTTTGAAGCTCTCCCTGTACAAATTGCATGGCTACAGGCTAGCGCGCATTAACAATTTGTAACACTCTCAAACAGCGATCATTTTGATCCAATTTCTTTCAGAATCCATCATCCAGGCCCCCGGAGGTGGTATAATTTCCCGGCTCGCGGCTTGACACCCTGCCAGGCTGTAACTATAGGAAGCCAAACGCTGCGCACCGCAAGCAACAAAGGCGGGAGCAACCCTTACAACATTGCTTTATGGTGCCCTTTCCCATGCAGATCACACGACTTTTCGAGTTTGACAGCGGCCACCGCATTCCCAACCACAACAGCAAATGCCGCAACATGCACGGCCATCGCTACAAGCTCGAACTCACCCTTTCGGGCAGAATCCTCGAAACGCCAAACCAGAGCCATGAAGGCATGGTGCTCGATTTTGCCGATGTCAAAAGACTGGCGCTCGATTTCCTCGACACGCTCGACCATGCTTTTCTGGTCTGGCAGGACGACCACCAACTGATCGATTTCCTCAAAACCACCGACAGCAAATATATCATCGTTCCCACTATCCCGACCGTCGAAAACCTTGTCAAATTCATCGACGAAAACCTGCAACCCGCGTTCGCCAAAACCTATAATGACAGCCTTTCGATCAAAAGTATCAAACTGTGGGAGACACCCAACTGCTTCGCGCAGATCACGCACAAATAAACCGCTGACGCGGTTTGTCCTCGCCGGACAGGCAGCCTGTGCGGCTGGCACCAAAGGCGAGCCTTTGGAAACCATTTTAGAAATCGGGGTGAAGGGGCTCGCCCCTTCTGCCTGCTGCACAAGCAGCCCGCGCGGCGAGCGCAAGCCGCGATAGCGGCTTTTGCAGCTTCAACAATGGAAACGGAGCCATGCCTGACAGAGAAAACATAAAAGTCTGCGAGATCTTTTATTCCGTTCAGGGGGAAGGTATCAATGCCGGGGTGCCTTCTGTGTTTGTGCGCCTGTTCGGCTGCAATCTGACCTGCGACTGGTGTGATACCAGATATTCATGGCACAGGGATTTTGCCCGTTTCGAGAAGATGAGTGCACGAAAGGTGGCGGATCGGATTTGCGCCTTTGGGGGACTGCCGGGCAAAAATATTGTTTTTACCGGCGGCGAACCGGCCTTGCAGCAAGAGGCCATTCGCCGGATCCGCAAGGAATTAATGGCTCGCCGGGATCATTTCAGCCTGTCACCCGAGGATCAGTTTACATTTGAGCTGGAAACCAATGGCACAAGGCGCATTGAGGATGATTTCTGGAATGTCATCAATATTTCGCCCAAGCTGCAAAATGCCGGACAACAGCCCTACCCTGTTTTGGCCCACTGTTTCCCGCGCGAGCATCATCAAAAGACCTGGTGGAAATTCGTTGTTGAAGACGAAAAAGACATGGACGATATTCTGGCGCTGCTCAAAGAGCATCATATTTCACCGCACAAGGTCCTGCTGATGCCACAGGCGCAAACGCGCGACGAACTGATCGCCGCATCGCCCGCCATCATTGAGCTGTGCAAGCAATATGGCTTTCGCTTTTCACCGCGCTTGCACGTTTTTATCTATTCCGATAAAGCGGGCGTATGAAGAAAAAAGCCCTGATCATCCTGTCGGGCGGTCTGGATTCGACCGTACTGGCCCATGACATTGTTGCCAGAGGCAAAAAGGAACTGGCGGCGGTGTCTTTTGACTATGGCCAGAAGCACAGACGCGAGCTTGAATGTGCCGCAGCGCAGGCGAAAATTCTCGGCATCGAACACACCATTCTGCCCCTGCCCTTCATCAACGATCTCTTCGACAGCGCTCTTTTGCAAAGTGGTGGCACACTGCCGGAGGGGCATTATGAAGACGACAACATGAAGCAGACCGTTGTTCCCAATCGCAACATGATCATGCTGTCGATTGCCGCCGGGCTGGCCATCAGCCAGGGACGCACGGAGCTGTTTTACGGGGCACATGGCGGCGATCATGCCATCTATCCCGACTGTCGCCCGGCCTTTGTCGAAGCAATGAAAGAGGTGCTCGCCCTTTGCGACTGGCAAAAACTCAAACTTCATGTGCCCTTCCTGCATGATAACAAGGCCCAAATCGTTGCCCTCGGGCAGCATCTCAAGGTTGATTTTGCCCGCACCTGGACCTGTTATGCGGGCAAGGAACGCCCCTGCGGCAAATGTGGCAGTTGCGTCGAACGGCGAGAAGCCTTCGCCCTCAACAAGCTGCAAGATCCCCTGTTCTGACAGCGCCCCCGCCATAAACAACACTTTGTTAACCTTGTCCTAAAGTTTTCCGTCCAGACTGGGGATGCAAACTCAATAGACAGGAATGATCATGGGAAAACGGCAGGCCTTGCAGATTGCGGCGATGATTGCCATCCCGGCTGCCTTCATCACAGTTCCCCATTATCTTTTTTACTATATCGTTTTTGTCTGGAAGAGTTCGAGCCTGCTGTTCATTGACCTGTTCTTCGGTCTGGTTGGTCTGTGCGTGGCTGTTCTGGCTGTGCGCGCCCTGTTCCCGTCGCAAGGCCCTGTCGACAAGATGGATACCGCCATTGCCAATGGTGAATTCGTTCCTTTTTTTCAGCCAATTATCAACCTTGCAACGAGCGAGATCTCCGGATTTGAAATGCTGGCCCGCTGGATCAGACCGGACGGGGAAATCGTCTCTCCTGACCGTTTCATACCCCTCGCCGAAAATTATGGCCGTACCGATGCCATACTGTTTGCCCTGCTGCACAGTGCCGGTCGCAATATCGGTCATGAACTGCGCAACAATCCCGATCTTAAACTGACTTTCAATATTACACCTGACCAGTTTCTCGATCCGGGCTTTTTGTCCCGTCTGCTGGATGTGTTGAAACGCGCCGATCTGCCCGCATCCGGTCTCATCGCCGAAATCACCGAACGTCGGCAAACGGGTGACCTCGAACGGGCCAGCCAGACCATTGCACAATATAAAAAACACGGAATCGGTGTCGCCATCGATGATGTCGGAACCGGCCACAATGGTCTGTCGTCCATCCACAGACTTGATGTCTGCACTCTCAAGCTGGACAAGATCTTTATCGACGGGATTTGCGAAAATGAACGCTCGCGCCAGATGGTCGAACTGCTTGCCAATCTGGCCCGGCAATATCAGATGAATATCGTCGCCGAGGGAATCGAGACCCCCGAACAGGCCCGGGCCGCCCTTGACATGGGCATTCACGAAGGACAGGGATTTTATTTTGCATGTCCCCTGCCTGCCAGCGAACTGCTTGATCTGCTTGATGAACAGCGCAAACCGCTGACCCAGAACAACAATCCGCAGCATCGTCACCCGCAAACGCCCGAGCACATCAAAATTGCCAGTTGAGTTTATGACCTAGTCGTCGCCGTGACTGTCATTACCGCCGTCCGCAGAATCATTGCGGCTGGAACAGATCCGGATGAGACGGGCGTCATGACCGATATGACGGCAGATTCTGGCTCGAAGTTCCGGATTGTCGCGAACCGCACGATTACTGACTTTCCAGCCATATGACCGGGCGATTGCCGCGAGGTAATTGTCTTCGCAATAGGGAGTCACAATCTCGCCCTCGCCACGAACTGGCTGAAACGGACCATTACATCTGATCGCACTCGCCGGGGAAACACTCCAAAGAACAGCAGCAGATCCCGCGCCAATAAAAAATAAAATTTTTCTTGCGCGAGGGGTGTTTTTATCTGTACTCAAATTACACATATCACTATCCTCTTAGTATACAAGGCATATTTTCGATATGGTATTTAAGTAATAACTTAACAAGGCGCGCGCATTGCAAAATATATTTTTTACAGAATAAAGGATTCATTGCTTCCTGACTGGCAACATCAAAAAACGGGAGCATTGGCAGGAAAACAAATCTGCTCCTGCCATTTCGACCCTGTTTATGAGTTTATGACCTAGTTTCGATAATCACCATCATTTTCGAAAATATGATCGCCACAGATAATTCTCAGGCGCGCATCATGACCGATATGGCGACAAATCCTGGCTTTCAGCCCGGGATTCTGGCGAACAGCGCGATTGCTCACCTTCCAGCCATAGGAGCGCGCAATCATGGCCAGGAAATTGTCTTCGCAATAGGGTGTGGAAATCTTCCCCTGACCGCGAATAATCTGAAACTGTCCGCTACATCTGATCGCAGCGGCAGCACCAGATATGGTTGAGATAAAAAACACCAGAGACGCCAAAGCGGCGCCGGTCAAGATGACGTACCTTGCGCCAAAATGTGATGCGGTCAAAGCCTGAATTCTCATGCCGTTTGTCCCTTTGGATTGCTGTTCACCGGTTTGCACTTCTCCCATAGATATAACCGGCCTGGCACAACAACAAGAGAGCCTGCCTCACGCCCGAATGACAATTTGTTGATTGAAAGCAGAACATCCCCTCGGGCAGGCTTTTTATGCGATTTTTTTGCTGGTGAAATAACCAACGATACCGATGGGAATGCCCCCCAGCGCGGCAACAATACCAACCATTGTCAAAATATCCTGCAATCCGGTTCCGTCCAGCAAGGCAACAGACTTGACCCCCATGAAATGGGCAAAGAGGAAAAAGGCACATACGCCGCCAATGGCCAGAAAGGGGGTGATGATCAGCCCCTGCATGAGCGAACCGAGGAAACCGGCATATTTAAAATTGAGACCCGTCAACACCCAGATCAGAAAGACCCCGAGACCAATAATCGCCCCCAGAGCCATCACTATTATAATGTTCATTGTCTTGCACCCTCCTGCTGCTATCGTAAAATAAGCGGGTCTCACCGCTTCCCCTTGTTATTATGCATTTTGTCCCGGACGCCGTTTTCACCATGACCGCCACCTTCTCCTTTACCCTTTACACATACCTTCACGGGATGCCAGATGGTCCGGAGAAAAAACAACGGAGATAACCATGACAAACTCAGTTGACCCTGATTATCCTTTTATCAGAATGCGCCGCAACCGGCAAACTCCCTGGATCCGCCGTATGGTACAGGAACACCGGCTCACCGTCGATGACCTGATATGGCCCCTGTTTGTAATAGAAGGCCAAAACAAATACCAGGATATTTCTTCCATGCCCGGCGTCCGGCGCTGGTCGATTGATCTTCTGGTCGGGGAGGTGGCGAAGGCGGCTGAACTTGGCATTCCGGCCATCGCCCTGTTTCCCAATACGCCTGACGAACGGCGCGATGACGAGGCCAGCGAGGCCTTCAACCCGGACAATCTGGTTTGCCGGGCTGTAAGGGCTATCAAAAAGGAAGTGCCCGATATCGGCGTGATTTGCGATGTGGCGCTGGATCCCTACACCAGCCACGGCCATGACGGCCTGCTGCGCGGTGACAAAATCGCCAATGATGAGACAGTGGAGGCTCTTGTTCGCCAGTCCCTCAATCAGGTCGAGGCCGGCTGTGATATCCTCGCCCCTTCCGATATGATGGACCACCGCATTGGCGCCATTCGACAGGCACTGGAAGAAAACGACTACCCCGACACCCTGATCATGAGCTATGCCGCCAAATATGCCAGCGCCTTTTATGGCCCGTTCCGCGATGCCGTTGGCTCTTCGGGCACCCTTAAAGGCGACAAGCGCACCTACCAGATGAATCCTGCCAACTCAAATGAAGCGGTGCGCGAGGTCGAGCTTGATATTGAGGAAGGGGCCGATCTGATCATGGTCAAGCCCGGCATGCCCTATCTCGATATTGTCCGGCGCATCAGGGAAGAATTCGAGATGCCGACCTTTGCCTATCAGGTCTCGGGAGAATATGCGATGATGATGGCCGCCGCCCGCGAAGGCTGGCTGGACCGCGAAAGCATCATGATGGAAAGTCTGCTTGGTTTCAAACGCGCCGGTTGCGACGGCATCCTGACCTATTTCGCCCCTGATGCCGCGAGGATACTCAAAAATTCACCTCCCGCATAATACCGGAACGCCAAAAGGTTGCCTCACTTTTATCTTCTCGCCCCGATTTTTCGCTTGTCCGGGAAGCGAAACTACAGCGGTTGAGAAACGCGCGAGTCACCCTTTTCCTGTTGCAGTGCAGTCCCTGCCAGCCTTGACATTACGGCACTTCATAACTGTTTGAGCCCGATGGCGATGCAGCGGGCACCGCGAGTGGTGCAGCCGCCGTCTGCCCTGCCTTTTCCGATTCATCCCTGCCAGCCAGGGCCTGCTGCTCAACCGCCTTTGCGGAAACCGTTTCCATGTTTGCCGGTTCGGGGGCAAATCGTGAGGCGATTCCCGCTGCTTCCCGGATTGCAATGCTCACGGGTGCGGCTGCCGGTCTGGCAGAAGGCACCGGTTTCACAGGTTCTGGCGTTACGATTTCAATGCCTATATCCTCTTGCTGAACCGGGTGATTCTGCGACTCATCCGCGTCCGTTTCCCCCGAAGCATCAACCGGCGACTTGTCATCTCGATCTTTTTCTTCAATGACGAAATCCTCAACCGGTTGCTTCCCGTCACTGCTATCCACTTCCTTTTCCCGACCGGCAAGTGGCTGGCTGACATCCTCAACCAGTTTCTTGTCCGCATCTCCCGTCCGTTTCAATATTTCATGAACGGTATTG
>JALXEI010000186.1 GCA_027069645.1 Hyphomicrobiales bacterium | reverse complement strand
CTGCTCCTGCCATTTCGATCCTGTTTATGAGTTTATGACCTAACTCTCTCCCCTGTGGGGAGAGGGGAAGAAACAACGCGTCGTTTTGAAGTTTGAGCAATCCTCAAATCCCGCAGCAAATCCCCTCTCCCCCGAGGGGAGAGGGTTAGGGAGAGGGGGCAAGCCAAAAAGCCAACACAAAAGAGCCAACCATGAACCCCGATGTCCTCGCCGTACCGGTCAGCCCGCAAATCCTCGCTCTCGTCAAAAGCTGGTTGCGCCACCTCGACACGGAACGCGGTCTTGCCGCCAAAACGCTTGAGGCCTATGAACGCGACCTGCGTTCTTTCATGCTGTTTTTGTCGGATTATCACGGCGAAACCGTCACACTGGCACAGCTTGAGAAACTGGATGTGCGCTCTTTTCGCAGCTTTCTGGCGAGAAGACGCAGCCGCGACAATGCCTCAAGCCGGTCACTGGCCCGCACGCTTTCGGCGCTGCGGGGCTTTTTTCGCCATCTCAACAAGCAGAAAATCTGTGACAATCAGGCCGTGCTCGCCGTCCAGCTTCCCAAACTGCCGCACAGCGTCCCCAAACCGCTGAGCGAGCAAAAGGCCGGTGCCGTCATGTCGGGGGCCGATCTGGTGCAACGCGACAAGGCCGAACCCTGGGTGCTGGCCCGTGACAGCGCTGTGCTGGTTCTGCTTTATGGCTGCGGGTTGCGCATCTCCGAAGCCCTCAATCTCAACCGCGAAAACGCCCCGAGCCGGACAAAAGACGTGCTGCGCATTGTCGGCAAGGGCGGCAAGGAGCGCATTGTGCCGGTGCTGCCGGTGGCGATTGAGGCGATCGAGCATTATCTTGCGCTCTGCCCCTGGGGCAGCGAAGGCACTGACCCGCTGTTTTACGGCGAAAAGGGCAAACGCCTGTCACCGCGCATCATTCAGCTTTTGATGCAACGTCTGCGCGGCGCGCTGGGCCTGCCCGATACCGCTACCCCGCATGCCCTGCGCCACAGCTTTGCCACGCATCTTCTGGGCAATGGCGGCGATCTGCGCGAAATTCAGGAACTGCTCGGCCATGCCAGCCTGTCAACCACGCAGATTTATACACAGGTGGACAAAAAACATTTGCTGAAAACCTATGCCGGTGCCCACCCGCGCGCCTGAGAGGCTAATTTCCCTCATTCTGCAATCCGGACCTTTAAACAAAGCCTCATTAAGGCTATAGTCAAACGCGCAGAGGGAGAAGTACAGGAGACATAATTATAGTCATTATAAAGACTTGTATACTTTCTCATCCCTCCGGCACGACCCATAACAATTGATCGGATGACATCGTGGCCCGTTTATTCAGAATTTTTCCTGTTGTGCTTTTTGCCCTGCTTGTCCTTTTTGCACAAAAGACCGTCCTTGCCGAAAAGCGCATTGCCCTGCTGATCGGCAATTCCGCCTATAAATTTGTCGCGCCTCTGGCCAATCCGGCCCATGATGTCAGGCTGCTGGCCGGCACCTTTCGAGACCTCGGATTCGAGGTGCTGGAACGCCGCGATGTCGGCTATATCGATCTCAAAAAGGCCATTCGCGACTTCACCGCCAAACTCAATGACAATGGCCCGGAGACTGTGGGATTTGTCTACTATGCCGGGCATGGCTTGCAGGTCGGGGGCATCAACTATCTTGTCCCCGTCGATGCGGAAATTGAAAAGGAAGCTGATGTTGCGCTCTATTCCATTGACGCCGATGCCCTGATGCAGGGACTGATTAATGTCGGCAACAATCTCAATGTCATTGTCCTTGACAGTTGCCGCAACAATCCTTTCAAGGCGGCCAGCCGCGGCCTGTCACAAGGGGGGCTGGCGCGCATGGACGCACCAAAAGGTTCGCTGATTGCCTATGCCACCTCGCCGGGAAATGTTGCCGAGGATGGTGACAGCAGCAACAGCCCGTTTTCCCGCGCCCTTTCCCGTGAACTGCGTAATCCGGGAAATATTGAAGCGGTTATGAAACGGGTCCGCCAGAGCGTGTTTGGTGAAACCGAGGGACGGCAACTGCCCTGGTCCTCCTCGTCGATCATTGGCGAATTCTGCCCGGCCGGTTGTCAGGGAAGCCCTGCCGACGTCTCTTCCGCCACATCATCCGTTTCCGACCCGGCTCACCGGGCCTGGCTGACCATAAAGGACAGCAAAAACCCGCGCATCCTGCGCAGTTTTGCGCGCAAATATCCAAACAGCCTCTATGCGGAATTTGCCCGCATCAAAATCGACGAACTGAAACCGCGCAAAAAGAAAACCATCCGCGCATCGACCCGCCTGATTCTTTCCGAGATGAGCGAACTGGGGCAAAACGAGAATGACGAACACGGGCGCTATTTCGTCATTATGGGCTCTTTCCCGAAAGCCGACCTGGCGCGCGCCGAAAAACGCGTCCGTTTTTTGCGTGATCAGGGTATAAAAGCCCATATGATTGACACAAACAACTATCCTAATCTGACAGACGGACTTTATGCGGTTGTCATGGGGCCCTATAACCGGGACTATGCGATATTCAAAAAGGTTCGGGCAAGGGAAGCCGTCGCCGATGCCTATGTCAAAGCCGGACGCTGAATCATGAAACAAAATCACATCTGTATTGCCGGGCTTCTTTTCAGCCTGCTAACGGTTTTTGCCGGCACCGGTGCGGCTCATGCCGACCCGCAAATCCTGTCACGGGCGCAATGGGAGGCCAAACCGCCGGTCAAGCCGATGATTGCCCACAAACCCGCTTTCATCACTATTCACCATTCGGCGGTACGCCAGCGCAAGGGCGACCTTGCCCGCAAGATGCGCAATCTGCAACGCTTTTCACAAAGACGCGAACGCCTTGCTTCTGGAAAAATGAAAGTTGCCTGGGCTGATATCCCCTATCACTTCGTCATCAACGCCGCCGGCCAGATTGCCGAGGGCCGCGATATTCATTTTTCAGGAGATACCAATACCGACTATAATCCGGTCAATCACATTCAGATTGTACTGGAAGGCAATTTCATGAAAGAACAGCCCACCGGCGCACAATTGGAAAGCCTTGATCAGCTCCTGGTCATGCTGGCCAGACGCTGGCATATCCCGGCCTCACGCATTGACGGGCACAAGCACTATGCCTCGACCCTTTGCCCCGGCACCAACCTGTTCAACAAAATCCCGGCCATCCGGCAAAAGGTCGCCGCGCAACTGAAACCGCAGGGCAAGTCGGAAAAACAGTGATCGCCGCTGCCCTTCCGGCCTGTGACGCCGGAGCTCGCTCAACTCGCCATTTCGGCCTTTGCACGCAGGCTGTTTTCGATGATCTCGCGCAATTCCTCGCGGGCAAACGGTTTGGCGAGATAGGCATTCATACCCACCGCAAAGCATTCCGACTTGACATCATCAAAGGCATTGGCTGTCAGGGCAATGATCGGCAGCGGCTTGTGGAAAAGACCGTTAACCTGTTCAAAGGCGCGGATTTCCTGTGTGGCCCTGATGCCATCCATATGCGGCATGTGAATATCCATCAGCACAACATCGAAAGGTTCTCCGCCGACCGATTCCCTGACCGCCGCCAGAGCCTGCCGACCATCGGTAACATGGATCACCTCATACCCCATATGCTCCAGCAACCGACGGCCCAGCATGGCGTTGATCTCGTTGTCCTCGGCCAGAAGGATGCGGGCTTTGGCCTTATCGTGCGCTTCTCGCTGCTGCCCCTTTTCGGTTGCAACCGCGCTTCCGGGTACAGATTCCGATGCAACGGGCTGTGCCCTGGAACGGGTCAGTGCCTTTGGCGCAAAATTGCTCTGACCGGGTTCCGGCTGCGCGATCAGCGGGCTGGCCTGCATGTTTTCAAGCTGGCGAACAAGCGAAATATGACGTATCGGCCGGGTCAGATAGGCACCATAGCCCTTGTCACGCAACACATCATATTTGCGGCGTTCTGTTGCTTCAATCAGCATCAGGCCCTTCACCGGATGACCGGCATGTTTTTCAGCCATTCTGGACAACTCCCCGGCAAAACGCGGCGCGTCGATGGCATCGGTAATCAGGACATCAAACGGCTTGCCAATACCATCCTCCAGCATTTCATAAGCCATGCGACGATCCTGAACGACCACATCAATGCCAAGGCTCTTCAGCATTTTGCCGATCAGATGCCCCTCAGGTTCGTGATCACAGGCAATCAGCACCCTTTCGACCCCTTTGGGGACAGGCAACTGTTCATAAAGGCAAACAGCGCCCGGTGCATTTTCAAGCGGCATATCGACCGTGAACACGGAACCCTTGCCCGGTACGCTGGAAACACGGATTTCGCCCCCCATTTTTTCCACCAGACGGCGGGTAATCGCGAGTCCAAGACCGGTGCCGCCATTGCGCCGCTCGTTGGAACTGTCAACCTGTTCAAATTCAACAAAGATATGCTTCATATCCTCTCTGGTGAGCCCGACGCCGGTATCGGAGACGGAAAAACGCAACAGTTCCTTGCGTTCTCCGGCGGAACTCACCTCCAGAATGACACCACCCTGATCGGTAAACTTGATGGCATTGCCCAGCAGATTGAGCAGGATCTGGCGCATCCGCATTTCATCACCGATCAGCCGGTCACACAGATCAGGAGCGACATAGCAACCGAACGACAGACCTTTTTCAAATGCCCGGGGGGCCAGAAGTTCCACCACACTCTCGGCAAAATCTGTGATTTTGTAGGGCTTTTTAACCATTTCAAATTTGCCGGCCTCAATCCTCGAAAAATCGAGAATCTCGTCAATGAGGGCCAGCAGGGTAGTGGCCGACTTGTTGATGGCCTGACAATAGGTATGCTGCTCCGGCGTCAGGCTGCTTTCGGCAAGCAGATCGGTCATGCCCATAATGCCGTTCATCGGCGTTCTGATTTCATGGCTCATGGTCGCAAGAAAGCGTGTCTTGGCGTGATTGGCCGCCTCGGCGCGGTTGCGGGCCTCCTGCAAATCGGCCGCGGTTTTCTTTTCTTCTGTAATATCGCGTCCCACGGTGTGGACTTCGCGCAATTCGCCTTCTTCATCGCGAATGGCTACATCTTCAAAAGCAAACCAGCGTGGTCCATGCTCTGTCATCAGTTGCTGTTCATAGGCAAGCCGATCTTCCTCGCCAAAAGCCCCGAAAGACAGACGGGGCGTATCGGTCACATATTGCGGTTCAAACGGCGCCCCGATCATGGCATTC
>JALXEI010000185.1 GCA_027069645.1 Hyphomicrobiales bacterium | reverse complement strand
GATCTAAGTCTGTTGTGAGATCTGTGGCCGCCCCGGCCTCCGCTTCAGCACCCAGGACGCGTGCTCCGGCGCTGGCCGCTCCCGTGCTTGCCCCGACTCCGTCTGCTGCCACGGCAGTTGCTCCGGTTGTATCGTCTGCTGCGACAGCGGCTCCCGCGGCAGCACTGGCTCCGTCTGCTGCCAACCCGGCGGCCGTGGAAATGTCAGCACCGGCACCCCTGTCCGCTCCGACGCCCCTGTCGGCACCATCCGTTCCGGCTGCGGCGACGGCAGTTGCACCGGTGGTATCACCCCCCGCGGCGGCGGCTCCGGCGGCAACGCCAGTTCAGACTCGGGCCAAAACAGGCTCGGCAGCCGTGAAAATATCAGCACCGGCACCGGTAACGGCACGTGTTGCAACACCACCAGCTCCGGATGCTTCAGTTGCTGATACACCCGCGAATGATGCCGCCACAGACCCTGATGAAAAAGTAACAATGGAAACCATTGTTCTTCTTCAGCATCATCTCAACCGCGTCGGATGTACGGTTGGAAAAGTTGATGGCAAGTGGGGGGCAAAGACAAGTCGGTCGGCAGATCGTTTCGCCCGGACGATTGACCGGGACCTGGTTACACAGACACCGAATTATGAACTGCTGCGCGTTTTGAAAGAATCCGAAGACGGGGTTTGTGCGCCGGCCTACAAGGGGAAACCGTCCTATAAAAAATACAGGAAAGTACGGACAAAACCCGCGGTTCGCAGGGGGCAAACCACGAAAAGAGCGAGTTATCGCAAAAAAACGCGTAAAAAGAAGGTTTCAAGACTGAAAAAGGCCTCGGTATCGTCGAAAACAGTTCACCGGACAAAGGTCAAAAAGGTCAGGAGAGCCAAAAAGAAAGTCAAAGTGGCAACGCAATCCTACAGGAAGAAAAAGGTCACCAGGGTACGCAAGCCGAAAAAAGTTCATGTTGTACGCCGAAAAGCGAAATCATCCGGCGTGAGCGGCGATCCGTTCAATGATGCCATCCGCAGTGTCGGCGCCACCGCCGGGGGAGGTGGCTGGCACTAGGTTATAAACTCATAAACAGGGTCGAAATGGCAGGAGCAGATTTGTTTTCCAGCAAGGCGCAGGTTCGCAGGAAACCTTCCGGTATTCAAGAACCTGCAACACAGCGGGGGAGCAAATCTGCCCTGTCCGCAGGATGCCAAAAGCGCTGCAATCCGCGGCCAAAATGATCTTGCACGTACAAAAGTACGCGCGGCGATCATTTTAACCTCGTGTTTTTGCGCTTTTGACACCATTCTCGATCCTGTTTACGAGTTTACGGCCAAATGAACCTTTGGGCATTTCTCAATCGGACACCGGATCGCCTGTGCGAAGGGTGGCACTGAACACATAATTCAGTTGCGATTCAGTTGTTTTGGAATGCCCCGTGTCAATAAATCAGGCACCGTATCCCTGTTCCGGATACCGACGTTGCGTTGCGCCTGTCCAGGGTGCGGGTGGCACAGCGGGGGTGATACGATACGGGAGTTGATGATTTTTTTACGTTTCGGTTTAAAACAAAAAAGCCCCGCCTCCGGGGAAGGGAGCGGGGAAGCGGGGCATTTGTGCGGGGAGAGAGGGAGAGGATTTTCCTGCCGACCCGGCCCCCTTCAAGAGGAAGAAAAAAGGGAGCGGGTCCACAGCAGGAAACTTGCGGGGAGATCCGCAGCGCCGCCGCACCTGGCGATACGGTCAGGCCTGCCGATCTCCGTTTGAAACTAGTGGCAAACGGTTTTCCATTTTGTACGCCAGACCTTGATGGTTACCGGATATTTGACATATCCCCATCCGTAGGCGGTGTGAACTTTTTTGGTGCGCCAGACTTTTTTCCAGACAGGATAGGTCACTTTCTTCTTGTGGCACTTCGCGTAATAGTGCTTGTGAACATAATGATGTTTGTAACCGTGATGACCGTATTTTTTGGCTGAAGCACCGGTTGTGGAGGCGCCCATCATACCCAGAGAGATCATGGCGGCGGCGGCGATTGCGATTTTACGTGACATTGTCTTTTCTCCTGATGTGTTTGTTTGCTGTTGCAGATCAGCGGCTTGACCTTGTGTCTGTTTGCTGTGTCTGCCTGTAAACTGGACGGGCCAGAGAGGTTTTTGCGTTCAGACAGGAAAATTTTAGCAAAATGTTTCTTTTCGGGCCTCAGGCATTCATGTTTTTGGTTAAAAGGTCCCGCGACTGTTCAGATTGTTGTGAGTGCGTTATGATTGCCGCATGACAGAAAAATCCCCCTCATCCCCGGCAACCGGAGAAGTGACGACGGCCACTCGCATGGTGTATTATGTGTCGGACCGGACCTCGCGCACGGCTGAACTCAACGGCGAGAGTCTGTTATCGCAGTTTCCCGGTTTCCATTACGAAACCCGTCGTTTTGCCTTTATGGATGAAAACAGGATCGGCAAGCTGGTGCGGGTGATCAAACGCCATGTCGGCAAGGGTGAGGAACCGCCGATTATATTCAGCACGCTGGTGAGGCCGGAATTGCGCCGGTTGTTGCGGGAAAGCGGCGCGCCGATCATTGATTTATATGAAAGTTTTTTGCCAACTCTTGAAAAAATATTGCACCGTTCGACCTCTTCGCGGGTAGGGGTCAGTCATGAGGACTTCGAGTTGCGCGAGGCCAGCAATTATCAGCGCCGTTCGCAGGCGCTCGATTTTTCTCTCGCGCATGATGACGGCTTGCGCCCCGATCACTATGACAGGGCAGATGTGATTGTGGTCGGGGTTTCGCGCAGCGCCAAGACGCCTGTCTGTCTCTATCTGGCCATGAATTTTTCTGTGCGGGCTGCCAACTTTCCCCTGACCGGCGAGGATCTTGACAGGGAGCAACTGCCTCCCTTTTTGCAAGAGCGCAGGGACAGGGTTGTCGGGCTTCATATTGATCCGCAGCGCCTGCACGCCATTCGCCAGAAACGTCGCCCGGACAGCCCCTATGCGAGCCTTGCGACCTGTCGCCGCGAGGTACGTCGCGCCGACGAGATTTTCAAAATCAGCGGCGTTCCCGTATATGATATTTCCACAACCTCTGTAGAGGAAATCGCCGTGGAGATTGTCAGGAAAATGGATCTGCTCCATTGAACGGGGTAATCAGATGAAAAGGGAGCGGATATGAAAATCTACGGCCTGAAAAACTGTGACAGTTGTCGCAAGGCGAAAAAGGCGCTGGGGGCGGAATTGCACGACGTGCGCGATCAGCCGCTGTCGATCGAACAGTTGCAACGTTTTTATGACGCTTTCGGCAAGGTGTTGCTCAATACCCGTTCGACGACCTGGCGTGGACTTGATGATGAGGAGAGGAAAGAGGAGCCTCTGGCCCTTTTGCAAAAATATCCGGCCCTGATGAAGCGTCCGGTTATTGAGAAGGGAAACGAGCTGCTGGCGGGCTGGGACAGGGATGTGCTGGCGCGGCTGCGTGGGTGAGCTTTGATTCCTGAACCATATGGAGAAAAGAGAAACATGAAACCTGTTTGCTATATTGTCATTGGCCTGTCTGTGCTGTTCGGGCTTTGCAATGCGGCCCTTGCGAAGCAGGGGAATGCCGGATCAGACAACAGATTTTCAAACCGGACGATTGGCATATCCCTGACCAAACCGGGGAACTGGCATTTTTTGTCAATTGCAAGGCATTATGAAAATCTGAAAAATACAAGGCTGGGAAGTGAACAGTTCAAAAACATGGTGCTCAAACATGCTTCGGCGCCGCTGGTCGTTTTGACCCGGCACAGGGAACCGTTCAATGATCTTAACCCGAGCCTGAAAATCAGTTTCAAACCTCTCGGACGTCTCAAAGGCATTGATCCCAAACGGATATTGTTTGCGTTCGCGACAAATTTCAGGCGCATATTCAAAGATTTCAGGCTGGTGCAAAAGCCGAAAAATACCACATTATCAGGTTTGCGGGCGGCTTATATGCGTGTTGATTATACCGCCCGGACAAGGAGTGGACTGAGCTTTCCCACCAGTTCTGAAATGTGGATTGTCCCGCGTGGTGACTATTTCTTTTTGCTGGGGGCCGGGACCCGCCAGGATGAAAAGACCGGCAGTCGCGCGGAAATCAGGAAAATCATCCGCTCGATCCGGATCCGAAAGAAATAAACGCGGTCTGTTCGGGGTTTGCAAAGGGCGTGCCCTTTGCCGCCCTGCGCGCAGCAGGCCCGTCTGGCGAAGACGAAGCCCGCAGGGCTTTTGCAGCGCGGCGGACCTGGTTCGCTTACAAAATATCCAGTACCAGCTTTGGCGGACGACCGATGGCGGCTTTGCCGTCTTTAACAACAATGGGGCGTTCGATCAGTTGTGGATGGCTGACCATTGCCATAATCAGGGCATTGTCGGGCAAACTTTCGTCGGAAAGTTCGAGCTCCTTGTAGATCTTTTCCTTTTTGCGCATCAGATCACGCGGTTTGATGCCGAGCATTTCGATGATTTCTTTCAGTTCGGCTTCCGTGGGTGGCGTTTCGAGATATTTGATAACTTCAGGTTCAATGCCTTTTTCCTCAAGCAGCGTCATGGTCTGCCGGCATTTCGAGCAGCGCGGATTGTGGTATATTTTTACGGACATGGGGACTTTCCTTTGTTTATTAACTCAAACTCGAAGATCACTGAAAAGTCAACGGCAAACCGTTGTCCGATCAACGAGCACCACCGGTATGCAGACAGGACGTCATAGCCACCGGCTATTGGTTGATTTCTTTTGCGGCCCATTCTTTGGCCTTTGTGCCTGTCGCTTCTGCAATCGAGGACAGGCTGTTTTGTTCGCAATGGCGGATAAGGGCGCGCTTGATGCGGGTGATCAGGCTGGGCCCTTCATATATGAGGCCGGTGTAAAGTTCAATGAGCGAGGCCCCGGCAAGGATTTTGGCCAGCGCCTTTTCGCCACTATCGACCCCGCCCACACCAATGAGCGGGATGGTGCCCCCGGTCTGTTGATAAACGCGGGCCAGCATGCGGGTGGAGCGCTCGAACAGGGGCGCACCGGACAGCCCGCCGCTTTCCCGTGCTGTATTCTCGTCGGTGAGGCCGGTGCGTGAAAGGGTCGTATTGGAAATGACAATGGCATCGACCTTGTGGCTTTGCAGCCGCTCGATAATGGCGGGCAGCGCCTCGTCTTCGATGTCGGGGGCGAGTTTTACGGCAAGAGGCCGGTAAGGCGCTTCGTCCTCATCCATCAGCGCCGTGCGCGTCTCAAGGAGCCGGGTGAGCAGATGGTCGAGTTCATCAGGCGCCTGCAAATCGCGTAAGCCGGGTGTGTTGGGAGATGAAATATTGATGGTGAAAAAGTCGGCGACCTCGTAAAAGCGTTTCAGCCCTGTTACATAGTCCTCTACGCGGTCGGCACTGTCCTTGTTGGCGCCGATATTGACCGATAAAAGCCCCTTGTGGCTGCGGGTCGAGAGGCGTCTGGCCAGCGCCTCATGGCCTTCATTGTTGAAGCCGAGGCGATTGATGACAGCGCGGTCCTTTATAAGGCGAAAAACCCGCGGTTTGGGATTGCCCGCCTGTGGCAGGGGGGTGATGGTGCCCGCCTCGCAAAAGCCAAAGCCCATCTCGAACAATGGCCCTGTGACACGGCCATTCTTGTCAAAGCCCGCAGCCATGCCGAGCGGATTGGAAAATTTCAGCCCCCATATTTCCTGTTCAAGGCGGCGGTCATTCTGGCCCCCTTTGGGATAAAGCCCCTGTTCGAGCGAGCGCAGGGTCATCTCATGAGCCTTTTCGGGCTCCAGCATCAACAGCGCCGGACGCGCCAGGGTCATGAGGCTTTTGAACATGGGATTTAATTCCTTTTTGCACACGGACCATTCGAAACGGATCATTCAAACCTGTTGTCACCGGCTATCACATGTGCTTGTAGGCCTTGTGCGGCACATTGACAATGGGGGCGGGCCTGCTTATCTCTGGCATTGCGGAACGGTTATTCGTATAAACGGGCGTCGGAAGTTCCCTCTTCCGGCGACCGGTTTCTTTCATGGTGACGACACAGGGACCCAACCCGTTGAACAGTTGGTAAAAACGGGTTCGGGACCTTCCATCAGGTACAAGGCATATTGAACATGGTTTCCTTCGGCAAACTCGCCAAAAAAATATTCGGAGACGCCAATGCGCGCGCCCTCAAGGCCTATGATGGCAAGGTTGAAAAAATAAATGCCCTCGAAGGTGATTTTGAAAAACTGTCCGACAGTGATCTGAAACACAAAACCGTGGAATTCCGCGAGCGCCTTGAAAAGGGTGAAACGCTGGATGACCTGCTGCCCGAGGCCTTTGCTGTGGTTCGCGAGGCCGCCAAACGCACGCTGGGACAGCGCCATTATGATGTGCAGCTCATTGGTGGCATGGTTTTGAATGATGGCAAAATTTCGGAGATGAAAACCGGCGAGGGTAAAACCCTTGTGGCGACGCTGGCTGTTTATCTCAATGCCCTGCCGGGAAAAGGCGTGCATGTGGTTACGGTCAATGACTATCTGGCCAGACGCGATGCCGAATGGATGGGGCAGGTTTACAAATTTCTTGGCCTTACCGTTGGTGTGATCGTGCACGGCGTTGAAGACGAGGATCGCAAGAAACAATATGCCTGTGATGTCACCTATGGCACCAATAACGAGTTCGGTTTCGACTATCTGCGCGACAATATGAAATATGAAATCGACGAGATGGTGCAACGCGGCCATCATTACGCGATTGTTGACGAGGTTGACAGTATTCTCATTGACGAGGCGCGCACCCCGCTGATCATCTCCGGTCCCACCGAGGACCTGACCGAGCTTTATGTCAGCGTCGACAAAATCATGGTCAAGTTGCTGAAGGAGGAAAATGCATCTTCCTATTACGAGCTTGATGAAAAGCAGAAAACCACGAGCTTCACGGAAGAGGGTAACGAGCGCCTTGAAGAAGTGTTGAGCGAGGCCGATCTGCTGAAGGGCGGGAGCCTTTATGACATCGAAAATGTCATGATCGTTCATCATGTCAACCAGGCATTGCGGGCCCACAAGCTGTTTGAAAAGGATCGCGACTATATCGTCAAAAATGACGAGGTGGTGATTATTGACGAATTTACCGGCCGCATGATGGAAGGGCGGCGCTATTCGGAAGGGCTGCATCAGGCGCTCGAAGCCAAGGAAGGGGCAAGGATCCAGCCCGAGAACCAGACACTGGCTTCGATTACCTTTCAGAACTATTTCCGCCTCTATGAAAAACTGGCCGGTATGACCGGTACGGCGCTCACCGAAGCTGACGAGTTCATGGATATTTACGGCCTTGGTGTGATTGAAATTCCCACCAATGTGCCGGTGGCCCGTATTGATGAAAATGATGAGGTCTATCGCACGGCCGAGGAAAAATACCGGGCCATTGTCGAGCGCATTATCGATTGTCAAAAACGCAGGCAGCCCATTCTTGTGGGTACGGCGAGCATTGAAAAGTCAGAAACCATTTCAGCCCTGCTGAGCGATAAAAAATTTCTTAAAAGCATCGGTGTTGACAAACCGATCAAACATCAGGTGCTGAACGCCCGTTTTCACGAGACCGAGGCCTCAATCATCTCTCAGGCCGGAGTGCCGGGAGCCGTCACCATTGCCACCAATATGGCTGGTCGCGGCACCGATATTCAGCTTGGCGGCAATCTTGACATGCAGCTTGAGGACTGGCTGGCCGAGCAAAAGAAGCAGGGCAAGGAACCTTCTGAAAGAGACGTTGAGAAAAAGCGCGAAAAGCTTGAAGAGGCTCTGGAAGAGGACAGAAGAACCGTTCTTGAGGCTGGCGGGCTGTTTGTGCTGGGTACAGAGCGCCACGAAAGCCGTCGCATCGACAATCAGTTGCGCGGACGTTCCGGGCGTCAGGGAGATCCCGGTCACTCGAAATTCTATCTGTCGCTGCAAGACGATCTGATGCGTATTTTCGGCGGTGACCGCATGGACGGCATGCTAAAAAAACTCGGCCTTGAAGAAGGCGAGGCGATCACCCATCCGTGGATCAACAAGGCGCTGGAAAAGGCCCAGGGCAAGGTCGAGGCGCGCAACTTTGATATTCGCAAGAACCTGCTGAAATATGATGATGTGATGAATGATCAGCGCAAGGTGATCTTCGAACACCGCATCGAGCTGATGCAGGACGATGATGTGTCGGCAACGGTTGCGGATATGCGCCATGACGTTGCCGATCAACTGGTCAGCGAACATGTTCCGGAAAAGGCCTTTGCGGAACAATGGGACATCGAGGGTCTGACGGAGCGTGTGAAGGAGATTTTCAATCTCGAATTGCCGATCGGGGACTGGGCCGATGAAGAAGGCATTGCCGATGATGAAATTCACGAGAGGCTGAAGCGCGCCATTGACGAGGCCGCGGCGGCCAAAGCCGTCGAGTTCGGGCCCGAGAATATGCGTCAGGTGGAAAAATGGTTCCTGTTGCAGACCCTCGACAATCTGTGGCGCGAACATCTGGTGACCCTCGATCATCTGCGCCAGGTGATCGGTCTGCGCGGATACGGGCAGCGCGACCCGCTCAACGAATACAAGACCGAGACTTTTGTGCTGTTTGAAAACCTGCTCAGCCAGTTGCGCGAGGATGTAACGAAGCAACTGTTCCATGTGGAGCCGATTTCGGAGGAAGAAATCCGGGCAATGGAAGAAGGGCTGGCGCCTCCGGAAATGGAAATGCACCACGTGGACATGTCGCTGGGTTATGACGATGCGTCTTTTGGCGATGACGAGATTGTTGACGCCGATTATGGTGAGCCCGCCGCCCCGCAGCGGCCCAAACTCAACAGGCCCAAAGGCATTGACCTTGACCCCAATGACGAGACCACCTGGGGCAAGGTGCCACGCAACGCCCCCTGTCCCTGTGGTTCCGGCAAGAAATACAAGCATTGCCACGGGCGGCTGTCCTGATGGTTGCCGATCGCTTTCGCCTGCGCTACCGGCTGACACCGGAACACTATCAGAGCTATCGGCTTTTATCACTCAGACGCTTGAGCACAACCAAAGGCTGGAAGAAGCAGGTCACCACCCTTGGAGTCGGAGCGCTTCTTGGCCTTGCTTTGCTTGTCGCAGTCCAATCGGGATATATCAGTGATCAGTCTGTCCAGGCTGCGTTTGCCGGCGCCCTGCTTGCCGGTTTGGTCATGTTTCTGGCGACATTTATGCGCTCGGGACTGGCCCGCAGCACTGTCGGGACACACAATGCCCTGATCGGTGAATTCAAACTGGTGGCCTATGATAATGGAGGCATCCAGATCACCGGCCGGCATATTACCTCTTCCTATGAATGGACGGCCTTTCTGGAAGTGACACTATCAAGGGAATTGCTGGTTCTGTGGATTGATCGCGGTGCAGGTGTCATCATTCCATCCAGGGCTTTTGCCGACAATGATGAAAAACAGGCTTTTATTGAATATGTAAAAGAGCGTATGGCGGCGAACAGTCAGCCGTCCTGATATCATGTGTGAATGCCACAGACCGGCCTTTTTCCGGTTGTCAGATGGATGTGGCAAGGCGCGAAAGAGAGCAGGGGCTCTGTTTTGGATATATTCTGGACCATTATCGGCATCCTCTTCACCATTCTCGGCTGGATTTTGTCGATTGTTCTGTGGTTTTTGAGCTTTTTGCTCATGCCGCTGCTGATCCTCGGGGTCATCGCGGCGGTTGCGTTGCGCTATGCCTGGCGCACACCGGCCACCCGACCTTATGTGGAACGCCTGTTTGCGCGTTTGCAGGAAAAGGGTTTTGGCGGCGCAAAGCGGCTGCTCTATCTGATTTCGGTCGAACCCTTCCGGGTAATCTTCCGCTTTTTTGCTCTGTCGATTCTGTATGCCTGGGTCAATCTGTGGTGGCGCCCCAAATGGTCCCCCTGGGAGCGGGCCAGGGAGCGCCCCGAGCCAAAGAAATCCAGGAAGAAGAAATCCAAAGGCCGGAGACGATAACTGCCGGGCCGGTCTGCTATCCCGACAGTTCTTTCGAGCGTTTTGTGGCGGCGCTGATGGCCTTGTCCATGAGTTTTGCCAGGCCTTCTTCTTCCCCAAGCAGCACTTCAAGCGCGGCTTCTGTCGTCCCGCCGGGGGAGGTGACATTCCGGCGCAATACAGCCGGGCTTTCCGTTGAATGACGCATCAGGGCAGCGGCCCCTTCCATTGTGACCCTCGCCAGTTGCGAGGCAAGCTGTTCGTCAAGCCCCTGATGCATGCCAGCCCTTGCCAGACATTCGGTGAGGGCAAACAGATAGGCCGGGCCGGAGCCTGACACGGCCGTCACAGCGTCCATCTGCGCCTCGTCGTTGATCCAGGCGATTTCACCGATGGCTGACAACAGGGTGATGACGTGCTCGGCCTGATCAGCGGTAACGAATTCATTCGAGCAGGCCACAGACATGCCCTGACCGATGGCGGCCGGGGTATTGGGCATGGCCCGCACAATCGGCTGTGCTGCACCCAGAAGGACTGCAAGGCTGGCGAGGTTTTTTCCGGCGGCGATGGACAGGAACAGGGTTTGAGGACCGGCTTTTTTCTTAAGGGGAGGTAAAACGTCTGTCATCATTTGCGGTTTGACGGCGAGAACAATGATGACCGGCTCGGCAGGCAACGGGGGATTTGCGCCTGCCACCAGAGCGTAATCACATATGAGTTTCTGTGCATTTTCGCATGGCGCCGGGTCCTGTATGAACAGGGCATCGGGGGCCAGTCCCTGGTCAAGCCAGCCTGCCGCCATTGCACTGCCCATTTTGCCGGCCCCCACCAGCAACAGGGGGCCACCGATATCTATGGTCATTGAAATATACTCCGCACATGTCATCTCCGACCCGAACCGCGAGCGATCAGGCTTCGCCCCTGGTCTCGAACATGGTGGTTGCAAGGGCATCCGAGGCATTCTTACCAGCCCAGACGACAAACTGGAATGCCTGATAGTAAAATTCGCAACTTTCCAGTGCCGCGCTCAGCAGCGCCTCGCATTGTTCGATATTGGGTTCTGTGCCGTTCAGCAACAGGGCATGGCGATACATCAGCAGACCATCGTCGGACCAGAGATCAAAATGTCCGACCCATAGCTGCTCATTGATTTTGGCCACCAGCCGGTAAATCTCGGAGAGGCGTCCCTGTGGAATCTTGAGATCAAAGGCGCTGGCCAGATGCAGGCTTTCAATATCCTCGCGCCAGTTGATCGACACCTGATAATCGCACCATGTGCCGTCAACAACGAGGGTCAGCTCGTCATCGCAGGTGCGTTCACAGGGCCAGTCATGCTGAAGGGCAAGAGATTCAATGAGGTCGACGGGATGACTGATCCGCTCGAATTTGAGTGCTGCTGTAGCCATGCGATTATTCTGCTCCGCTTTGTCATGGGGGAATCAGAGCTTCGCCGGCGCGTGACATTGGTCATGCGAGTCTGCACCCCACAAATATTCGTTGCAGCAAAAACAACCGGGGAACCGGCACGAAAAACACTGTGCCGAATGGAAAATTTGCTGCCAGTTTTTTCTTGTCGATACTGTGCGAGGCCACAACTGACTTTAGCGGTATCTGATGCGCACTGATTTGCGCAAGAGTCGTTTTGCAGTTGTCCACGTTTTACTTGCGGGGTGACTTGCAAGGCACACAGTTTCCCACAGACGTTATGCGGAGTCCCCGAATTGTGCTGTAACGAGTGCCGGGCTTGTGGATTATTTCAGGGCGTCGAGTTCGGCGCGCAGTTCCCTGATTTCGGCCCGCAATTCCTCATTTTCCTCGCGGGCTTTGGTCGCCATCAGTCTGACGGCTTCAAATTCCTCGCGCTGGACGATATCGAGATCACGCAGGATTTTTTCGGCCTTTGAGCGCATGACATTGTCAACCTCGCCGCGTGCCCCCTGAAGGGCACCGGCGGCATCGGTCATCAGCCGGGCGATTTCATCGAATACTCTGCCTGTTGTCTGGGGCATCAAAGGCCTCCCTGGTGTTTATTATATCCTGTTTATGAGTTTATGACCTAGAATTCAAGAGCTTCGACTTCAAGATACATCTTGCTGACATGCTTACCAAACTGAAGATCAAATCCGCTCCAGTTTTTATATTCGGCAAACAGGGGGGCAAGCTGTTTGCGGATTTCATAATCTTCTTTTTCTGCCCGATAGCCGCGGGTAACACCATCTCTCAGTCTTTCAAGATAGGTGAGAAAAGGTGTCAGCGCCGTCTCAACATCGCCGCTTTTACCGTGCCCGGGGACGTAATATTTCTTTTTCAGGTCTCGGGCATATTCCAGCGCCTTTATATTGCCGTGCATGTCGGAACTGTCGTCAAAGCGTCCCATGCGCCGGTTAAAGCTGTTATCGCCTAGGAACAGGGTGCTGCTGCCCACATGCTCGATCATAATATCTGTATCCGTATGAGCAACAGGTACCGCGTGGATTTTAATACGCTCACCGTCAACCGTGATCACATCACCGTTTTTGACAGCATTTCCCGGCGCGACAACCCTTGTTCCCTTGCTCAGTCCTTTTGTCAGGCGATCCATGCGCGCCACCCAGTCGGCCCCGTTACTGCCATTGGCCTGTTCGATCATTTTCGGGTGGGCATATATGCGCGCCGCAGGAAAAGCCTTTTTAATCGCCTGATTGCCCAGCCAGTGATCGCCGTGAATGTGGGTATTGAAAACGGCCAGAACCGGTTTGGAGGTGATTTTGCGGATTTCCGCAAGGACTTGCTCGCCAACTTCAAGGGTGCCACCAGGATCAATGACGATAACCCCGTGCGCGGTTTCAACAAAGGCCGGATTGTTCATGAAGCCGTGGTTTTCAGGATTTGGTTCGCTGCGCGGCCCGTGCATGACATAAACACTGGCAGTCAGGGGCTCGAATTTGAAGTCGCCGACACCGGGAAGAGACCAGGCAGCAGCCAGAGCGGGCCAGAGAACGAATGGCACCAGCAGCACAAATTTTCGGAGTATCATGGGGTGTTGTTTCCTTGTTGTTGATTTTTGATGCAGACTACCGGGCATGAGGATATTGTGCAAGAGTCAGCTTGACACGGGCCGGGCCGTTGCCCACTGATTGCCCGAATGCCAACAGCTAACAGGACCAGGTTCCATGAGTTTTGCTATAATTCTGCCGGTGATTGATCCCGTGGCGCTTCATCTGGGGCCGGTAGCAGTCAGATGGTATGGCCTTGCCTATATGTTCAGCCTGCTTTTGGGCTGGGTCTATACCCGTCGTCTTGCGGGCAATCAGCGTTTGTGGGGAGGGAAGTCGCCGATCCGGCCCGACCATTTCGACGATCTGCTGATGTGGGTGACGCTGGGTGTCGTGGTCGGCGGGCGTCTGGGCTATGTACTGTTTTATAAACCGGCCTATTTTTTCCATAATCCGCAACAGATTGTCCAGACATGGAATGGCGGTATGAGTTTTCACGGCGGGATGCTGGGCAGTCTGCTGGCGATCTGGCTCTATTCACGGCGTCACAAACTGCCTGTACTGTCGGTTATAGATGTGGCGTCCGCCGTGGCACCGCTGGGGTTCTATTTTGGTCGTCTTGCCAATTTCGTCAATGGTGAACTCTGGGGGCGTGTGACGGATGTGCCCTGGGCGATGGTGTTTCCCGACCCGGAAGCAGGCGGGGTGCCGCGCCATCCCAGCCAGCTCTATGAAGCGGCGCTGGAAGGGCTCGTGCTGTTTCTCGTGCTGCGATATCTGACTCACAGCCGACTGGCGCTTTTGAAACCGGGACTGGTGACCGGAACTGCTATTCTCGGCTATGGACTGGCGCGCATATTTGTCGAGAATTTCCGCCAGTTCGAGGAAGGTTCGGGGTTGATGGTCGGGCCGTTTACGCCCGGCATGATCTATTCAGTGCCAATGGTGCTGTTCGGGGCCTGGCTCGTTTACCGGGCCGGTTCCGGCAAAACAGGCATAAGCGGCAAGGTGGTCAAAAGCGCATGAGCAGTCATTCACAGGATCGGGAAGAGGAGGAAACTGTCGAAAACTTCCTTGGCAGGCTGTTCGATGAAGCCGCCCGCAAGGAGGAAGTGGAACCTGAAGCGGAGAACCTGCTGGCGGCGAAGCTGCGCGCCCGCATCAAAGAGCAGGGGCCGATAACGGTGCACGACTATATGCAGGCCTGTGCAACCGATCCGGAATATGGTTATTACATCACCCGCGATCCGTTCGGAAAAGGGGGTGACTTTATTACTGCCCCCGATATCTGTCAGGTGTTTGGCGAATTGCTGGGGTTGTGGTGCGTGCATGTCTGGGCCGAACTGGGGCAGCCCGACAATGTCCGGCTTGTGGAACTGGGGCCGGGGCGTGGCACATTGATGTCCGATGCCCTGCGGGCCGCGTCCGTTGTGCCGGAATTTGCCAGTGCCATCACGGTACATCTTGTCGAGGCGAGCGAAGCGCTTGCACGGGTTCAGGAAGAACAGATCCGCGGCCGGGCAAAAGAATACGGATTTGCACTGCCCGAATTGCACTGGCACGGGAAGTTGCAGGAAGTGTCCGAGGGCGTGACATTGCTGATCGCCAACGAGTTTCTTGATGCTCTGCCCATCCGCCAGTTTCAGCGAACGGGAGATAGCTGGTTCGAGCGTATGGTGACACTGGACGAGCACGACAATTTTGTTTTTGAACAGGACGGGCAGCCCTGCACCGATTTGCAGCAATTGCCAGCCTCTCACAAGCTTGCGAAACCGGGGGATATTGTCGAGATATGTCCGCAGATGCCGGAACTGATCGAACAGCTTGCCCGGCGAGCCCGTCAATATCCGCTGGCCGGTCTGTTTATCGATTATGGCTATGGCGAAGCGGCGCCGGGGGATACGTTTCAGGCCGTAAAGGCGCATGAATTTGCCGATCCGCTGCGTGATCAGGGTCTTGCAGATGTCACGGCTCATGTCGATTTCGGTCGTTTTCTCGAACTGGCCGCGGAACAGGGGTTGCAGGGGTACGGAACGGCAACACAGCGCGATTTCCTTATCGCCCTTGGTGTGCGCGAACGGGCGGCGCAACTGATGCAGGTACAGGAAAACATGATGGCGGCGCATCGCTTTATAACGGGCTTTCAAAGATTGATCGACACGAATGAAATGGGCATGCTGTTCAAGGTGGCGGGTGTGGCCGGGGCAGGCCAGCCGGAATTGCCGGGCTTCGAGGGGGCTCCGAAGAACAGGGCCGGTTCCCGCCAGCAACAGGGGGAGGGGGCGTCTTGAAAGTACAGGCCGACAATCTTTCCCGACATGAGGGCATCCGCCACGGTTTTTATACGGCCCGCAAGGGGGTTTCTGAAGGTATTTATGCCAGTCTCAATTGCGGCCAGGGGTCGAATGATGACCCGCGGCGGGTCGCCCGGAACCGCGAGCTGGTGGCGGAAGACCTTGGAACCGATGCTACGCGCCTCCTGTCGCCCTGGCAGGTCCACAGCGCAACGGCACTCATTGTCGACAAGCCCTGGCCGCCCGATCAGCCGCGACCCAAACTTGATGCACTGGTGACCAATAGGCCGGGACTGGCCATCGGTATTCTTACGGCCGATTGTGCGCCGGTGCTGTTTTGCGACCCGGTGGCGCGGGTGGTGGGGGCTGCCCATGCGGGCTGGCGCGGTGCCTTTGGCGGTGTGCTTGATGATACAATCGAAAAAATGTGCCATCTCGGCGCGCAAAAAAAGCGTATAGCTGCGACGGTCGGACCGGCGATATCGCTTGCTGTTTATGAGGTCGGGGATGATTTCCGGGATCATTTTCTGAAACAGGATCCCCGAAACGAGCGATTTTTTGCTGTTCCCGCCGGGGCCCGGAAGGTTCATTTTGATCTACAGGCCTAT
Organism: Hyphomicrobiales bacterium; assembly: GCA_027069645.1. Lineage (GTDB taxonomy): Bacteria > Pseudomonadota > Alphaproteobacteria > Rhizobiales > JAKIUO01 > JAKIUO01. The sequence continues at coordinate 1,197 of JALXEI010000185.1, read as the reverse complement.
GTTCTTCATCGTCTCAATGCGGCAGGCATAGATGATGCGGCGATTATCGATCATTGCACATTTACGATGGATCAGCACTATTTCAGCTACCGGCGTTTGCAAAAATCCGGTGCCAGCGATTATGGACGTCAGATTTCCGCCATAGTAATAGAGTGAGTTAGGATAATAAAACAGCGTGCTGAACAGAAACGATCTTTCATTATTTCAGCATTGCACAAGTTGGTAAAGCGTATGGAGCGACAGACAGAGGCATGGAAATGCCCGCAGTTAGGCCTTTGTTAACTGTTTCTGTGAACCCTTGAAGCGAAAACCGGCAACAGTTTTGCATGATAACGGCAACACCGGCAATGACTGCTTTCCTTGCAGGCAAAACCGGTTATTATCAAAGCGAATCGGATTTTCGGCGTTCTTGCCGAAAAACAACGGATACCGGGTGTGTTACTTTTGCAGCCAGCCCGGATAAAATGCCCGGGGGGGCACAGGGGAATGAGGCAAGTGATCATCAGGAATAATAAAGTCGGAGAGACGCTGCGAACTGTTCGCAACTTTTTCCTGTTCGCTCTTTCCGGGGCAGGTCTTGCAGCATGTTCTTCTTCTCTGCCCGGATTGTCATCGGGAACACCATCGCTTGCGCCTGCTGCGGCAACCGCAAATTATACGAAACCTGTTCCGGTCGTTGAAAAACAGCCAGTGCAACCCGCAAAGGCCGTGTCTATTGCTCTTTCGCCCATCGTCGGTCCGCCTGCTCATGTGGCTAAAAAACTCAATGCGAAAATAATACATGAGTTGAAACGCCGCAATATGAATGTGGTCAAGGCAAAGGCCGGTTACAAAATGCGCGGCTATGTGGTGTCTTCTGCCGAAGGCAGCAGCGCCAGACTGGCATGGATCTGGGATCTCAACAACAGGGCGGGCAGACGCCAGACCCGGATCAAGGGCGAAAAATCGGTTTATAATGACAAGGGCGCAGATCCCTGGAAAGGCGTCAATGACAAGGTCCTTGATGCCATTGCAAAGGATACCGCCAATCAGCTCGCCGGCTGGATGGTCAACAGGCATGGCGGTGCAAAAACGGCAAGCCGCAGAGCGCCTGTGAACACACGTACAGGCCGCATTCCCGCCACTTCACGGGTGCCGGTGACAACAGCTTCGACCGGTCATGAAAAAAATGTTATCATGGCAATGGTAGTGCCGGTA
>JALXEI010000184.1:6258-17007 GCA_027069645.1 Hyphomicrobiales bacterium | reverse complement strand
GGACGTCGTCGCCAAACGTATGTCCGAAGCGTCCCGCGAAATCAGTCATTGGGAAGAGTATGACTATATCATCATCAATGATGAACTGGAGCAGGCCAAGGCGGAACTGAATTCGATCCTTGTGGCTGAGCGAACCAGAAAATCGCGCATGTCGTTTCTTGATGAATTTGTCAACAATATCCGCAATCAGTTATAAATATGGCCCTTTCAGGCGTTTTTCGGAAAAAAAACCGGGGTGAATGGCAGGAATACATCCCCCTTCAATGAGCATATGTCAGCAGGGGCATCGTTTATGCCGCTGTATATGAGCCGTAAATTTGCGCGAGTTGCGTAAAGTCGTCTATGGATAATTGTTCTGCCCGTTGTCGGGGATCTATGCCGGCTCCGGTGAGCATTTCAAGCGGATTATCGCTGATTTGCTTCATTGAACTGCGTAGCATCTTGCGTCTTTGTCCGAATGCGGCGGCTGTAACCGTCTCAAGGTCTTTCAGGCGACACGGGACCCCGACAGGTTCAGTCGGAATAAAGTGTACAACACAGGAGTCCACTTTGGGTGGAGGGGTAAAAGCGCGGGCTGGCAGTGTTAAAACGATTTCCGGCCTTGTTCGCCACCTTGCCAATACCGCCAGACGGCCATAGGCCTTGCTTCCCGATGGTGCACAGATCCGTTGAGCAACTTCTTTTTGGAACATCAGTGTCATGGATTGATAAAAAGGTGGCCAGGGAGAGGCGCCCAGCCACTTTATCAATAGTCTGGTGGCGATATTATAGGGAAGGTTCGCGATGATCCTGATTCTCTCTGCTTCTGTTTCCGGTTTATAGTCAAACTCAAGAGCATCCTGATTGCGGATAAAAAGTTTTCCCGGATAGTGCGATGACACATCTTCAAGGGCCGCGATACACCGGTCATCCTTTTCAACAGCAATAACTTTTCGGGGGCCTTCAGCCAGTATGGCGCGTGTCAGACCACCAGGTCCTGGTCCAACTTCAATAACGGTTGTATCTTCAACCGGGCCCGCCAGCCGTACGATGCGCGAGGTCAGATTCAAGTCCAGCAGAAAGTTTTGCCCGAGCGATTTGCGGGCGTTCAGGCCGTGTGATCGTATGACATCGCGCAATGGTGGCAGGTCGTCAGGCATGTTTCTTTGTTCCTGTCGCATGCTGAACCATTTTCCGGGCGAGTTTTATGGCTTCAATCAGACTTTGCGGACTGGCACATCCCTTGCCCGCTATATCATAGGCCGTACCATGATCTGGTGAGGTGCGCACGAAAGGGAGCCCGAGTGTTGTATTCACCCCTTCGTCAAACCCGAGCGTTTTGATCGGAATCAAGGCCTGGTCATGATACATGCCAATGACAACATCATATTGCTGTCGCGCCTTTTCATGAAACAGGGTATCTGCCGGCCAGGGGCCGGAAATATCGATATCTTCCGCTTGCAAGGCGCGAATAGCCGGTTGAATTATTTCGATTTCCTCTCGTCCCATAGCACCATTTTCGCCAGCATGAGGATTGAGTCCGGCAACCGATATTCGGGGTGATGCCAGTCCAAAATATTTTTTCATGTCACTATGAACGGTTCGGACAGTTCGCATCAACAGGGGTTCCGTAATATGCTCCGATACTTTATTGAGTGGAATGTGAACGGTCAGGGGGACTGTTTTCAACTGACTTGAAAGCAACATCATGACCGGCCGTATGCGCGTTTCATTCCATTGCCCGGCCCGTTCCGCCAGATATTCAGTATGTCCCGGAAATTTAAAACCGGCCTGATAGAGGACATGCTTGTTCACCGGGTTTGTCACAACGGACGAGGCTTGCCCGGTTTTAATATAGTCGATAGCAGATGATATTGACTGTATCGTCATTTGTGCGGATTCCGGCGATGGCAAACCCGGTTGCACTTCGAAATCATCAGGAAGTTCGATAACCGGCAGAGCATGCGGAAAGCAATCCCTGGTTTCCTCCGGTGAGTGGATCACCTGGACCGGTATTTTCCAGGGGGCATATAGTGATTGGCGAGAAAGAACAAAGAATGGTGAAAGTTGCTGATTGTTGCGCTCCTGCCAGGCCATCGCGGTAATTTCGGTTGAAATACCAGCGGGGTCTCCCATTGTTACAACGATGGGAGACCCGGAGGTGGAGGATTGTAGGGACATAAAGACTTATCTGTATTCGATGGAAGCTTCGTTGGTGAGGTCCTGAAGATATCTTCGTGCGAGAACTTCAAATTCCTGTTGACGCAGTTTTTCCTTGACGGCCTTGCGTTTGTTCTGGTCGGCGATCCGGCGTTGTTTTCTGTTACACACGGCATAGAGTTCAATTCCGGATGAAGTGAGGGTTGCCGGTGTGAGATGCCCGTCTTTGGTATGTGTCAGATAGGTTCGCATGGTATGAGGAAAACTGTCAGCCGGTTTTGTACCCAGAGATTTTAATGTGGATCCGTCAATGCGACCAACAGCCTTTTTCAGGTGTTTGCAACTGGTTACGATTTGACGAAGATGCTCGGCTTTCATCAATCTTGCAACTTTCGTTGCTTCACTGGCGGAAGATGCCAGAGCCAACCTGACCCGTTGCAGCTTGTAAACGGTTTTCAATTTGCTTTTCGTATCATCCTGATTGTTGAGCAGGCGGTCGACTTCCTTGTCACCAATATTGACCTGATACTGAAATTTTCTGCGTACAACCCGGACCCAGGATCCTTTTGCTTTCATACGATTGCGAAATTCCCGTATCGGAATGCCCATACGAGAAAGTGAGCGGGAAAATTCCTGACGTGTCATCGGCTTGCCGGTTTTTCGATTTTTGTTGCGCGCTGCGATTCGGTCCAGTCGTGCATCCAGTTCCTCGTCGCTGAGAGCGACGCCCAGCTTGTTGGCCTGTTGCATCTGGATTCGTTCACTTACCAGTTCTTTCAGAATCTTTTTCCTCAGCCCCCCTTTCATTGAAGCTTCAACTTCCGCGCGTATCCGTTTAATCAGTTTTCCCTGGAGTTTTTTGGCTTCCTCACGACTTTGAGGCTGATACTCTTCAACCATTTTACGCCAACGCTTCTGTGTCTGTTCGGACATCAATTTTTTCTTTAATCGGGAACGCATTTCTTTCGAATTGGCAAGATAAAGCCTGATCCTCATATCAATATCGTGATTGGAAATCGGCTCATCATTGACCACGGCTACAATCGACATATTCTGCGCCTGAACCAATACCGGTAGCACCAGAGCCGATAGCAGCAGCAGGAAACCCGAATAGTGCTTGTTTTTTCTGGTCATGGAATTTCTTCATTCGATTCGTTGAACGCAATCGCTCGTTTGCACAAAACCGGAAAAATGCGAGGAATTCTTGCGGTTATCCTGAAACTGGTTAACCAAACAATATGGCCGTAACGTGCTGATTATTGATCGAAATTCAGATCTTGCGCATTTGCAGAACTCTCAAATCCGCCCAGATGTTTCAGTTCAACGCGGAATTTTATAGTTGTGTCCTTATCTACGCTGCCATCGATTGGTGTCGTATGCTCGTAGCTGATGCCAAAAAGAAAACATTCATCGGCATAAGTCAGCCCGGCGCCGTGACGGTCCACGTGAGATGCATCCAGATCATATCTTATATTTCCGGTCAGAGACCAGAATTGGGTGAGTTTGATTCCGGCACTACCATGTATTTCCTCTCCGGTCAGCCCGGCGACACCCAGTTTGGGGGTCTGTTTCACATAGTTGGCGCTGGCCGAGAACGGACCATAGTTCATCCAGGAATGTATGTCTGTGCGTCGCAGTTCAAAATTGGTCTGATCAAAGCGAGCCTGCGCGATAAGACCGAAATGCGAGGAAGGTTCGAAATAAAAACCGCTGACATAGTCAGAGCGATTGGTATCCAGGCCACTCGCGGCGGCTTCCTGAAAGGGATTGTGCCCCTGCAACTGGTAACTTTGTCCAAAAACAGCCCGAATATTGCCCCCGTCAGGCATATTGACGGTATATCTCAAGCCGACATTGGCGCGTGCACCGGTCTCCATTCGATCATATCCGGAGAACTTGTTGCTGTCGAACAGCAGCGTGTCATCAAACACAAGGCTTTGGGCATCTTCATTTGGCAATCGGTCTTGCAGCTTTTTATTGTTCGGTCGATAGATCACCTGACCGATCGGCTCGATAATGTGGCTGGTCCCCATCAGATTGGCAATAAACGGGTAACGATATTCAAGACCGGCCAATACCGTGCCACGCGTCTCCGTTCGGTCGTTTCTGGTAACATCCGTATAATTATAGATATCGCCTCGGGCTTGCGCGAAGGGGGTGAAAACCTGACCAATCGGATCAATCAGTTCCCGACGCCAGCCAATATCGGCGGTCAGGCGATTGGAACGAACCCCGACCTGATCCCAGCTTGTGCCGGTGGGCGTTACAACCGCATTATCTCTGGACAGGGAAGAAGCATTGGCATTGAAACTGAATTCACCTCCAAGGACCGGATTATTGAGGATATAATTATAGTCAATGACAGGGTGCACCCACGAATTCGCATTATCCGTGTCACCTTGAACAAGTCCGCCAAAACGATAGGATTTGATCGACAGATAGTTACGTTCACTTTGCCCGGTCAGATAGACTTTCGAAACCCTGTCAGTCGCACTGACATCGTCCAGCTTGTAAAATCTCCGGAACTGGTCATCAGTTTCAGCCGTGACATCCCAGCCGAAGTTCCAGAAGCTACCCAGTTCGAAATTGCCTTTGGAAACAAGGCTGCCTCTGAACTTACGACCATCGGGAACCTGGGCATCCGGGCTGTCATCATAAGCACCGGCGAGTTCAACGGCATAGGACCCGTTTGCCAGCCGATGGCGCCATTCGCCTTTAAGCATACCGCCAGCCCGGGTTGTGGCAACGGGTGTAACAGTCAGATCGTAATTTTGGGCAAGGGCAATAAAATAGGGGATTTCGGCAATAAAACCCAGATTGGTTGACTGACTGAGGGAAGGCACCAGAAAACCCGACTGCCGTTTTTTGCTGGCATCAGGATGCGCGAAATAGGGCACATAGGCTATGGGAACGCCCATGAATTCGAATGCGGCGTTTTCATATTCGATGATTTGTTCATCTTTTTTATGGATAACGCGCTCGGCCTTGATCTGCCACAGTGGCGGTTTTTCGGGATGCTCACGACAGGTTTTGCAAGGTGTAAAGGCACCATTCTTGAAAATTGTGGTGTTCCCGTCAATACGGGTGGCACTGTCTGCCGTGATACTTGAATCATCACCGGTACGGATCCGGAGGGATTTGATAAACCCTTCGCGGAAATCATCCGTCAATCTTATGCGGTCGGCCTTGACGATGGCACCATCAGGTTCCTTGATCCGCACATTGCCTTCAGCGATCAATATGTTCAGGTTACGGTCATAGATAATCTGGTCGGCCAGAAGATTGTGTTTGTTATAAAACACTTCAACATTCCCTCTGGCTCGCACCTTGTTGTTTTTATTGTCATAGATCAGCTCGTCAGCCTGCAGAAGCATGGGGGTGTCCGGCGCGGATTTCAGGCTGGGATCAAGAAGAGGGTTTTGTTGTGCGTGCAGGATCTGAACGGGCAGAGCAAGTGCAAAGAGCACGACTGAAAGAAGGCATAACGGTGCTGGTAATCGCATACGCGAAATCACTCCTTCAACCAGGCAACCGAAACCGGTCTTGCTGGAATGCCCTAACTTCATCGAAATGCCCCACGCATTCTACCCGTCTTCCTGGTGTATTAATACGCTAGCGGCGACCAGACATGCAATAGTCGCCGGTCCCCATGCTGCAAGTATTGCCGAAGTGTGGCCGGATAGCCCCATATTTTTCGATATTTGGGCGAAAACGAAGAAGATAAAACCGGTAATCAGGCCAAAGAAGATCATTTTCTGAACATTTCCGAATCGAAAGGATTGCAGTGAGCAGGTTGCCGCCAGCAAAACCATTGCAATCATCCAGAGAGGACGGGACAGCAATGTCTGGTATTGCAACCTGTATTTACGCGCCGGAAGTCCTGCTTTTTCGGCAATCTGTATGAAACGTGGCAAGTCCCAGAAGGATATATTTTCAGCAGAACCAATCGAATCCTGAATTTGCGTCAAAGAAAGATAGGTCGGGACGATATAGTGTTTGTAATGACGGGTTTTCTCGTTTTGTACGGAAACGGCAGCATTGCGCAAAACCCATCTTCCTTCCCTGAGTGAAGCCGATCCGGCATCTATGCGTTCCGAAAAATGAAGGCTACTATCATATTGAAAAAACGTAACATTCGATAGTTCTGCCCCTTGCCTTGATACATGACTGGCAAAGAGCACAGATTGCCCGTCCGGTCCATCCTGGCGCAACCAGGAGGCCTTTCTCGTGGTCAGCAGGGGTTTGTTGTTTTTCGACAGCTGTGACTGCAAAACTTCAGACCAGGCCCTCGCACCGGCTGCAAGCGGGTTATAGGCTGTTGAAGCCAGAATACCGATAATGGCGCCTACAAACAGGGCCGGTCTGGTGAATTGCCAGACGGACATGCCGGAGGACCGGGCGATAATCAGTTCGGAATTTTTCGACATGATGAGAAAGGCACCGATGCTGCCAATCAGGACCGCGAGAGGAAGTGACATTTCTGCAAAGGACGGAACGCGCAGAAGGGAAATCAGCATTGCATCTGCAAGGGTGCCTCCCTTTTTAATCGCGATACGCATCATTTCGATCAGATCAATCAGAAAAATAAGCCCGAGACACAGCAGAAAAACCGATGTGATGGAGATCAGGAATTTTCGAAATATATAACGAGAAAGAGTTGTCACACTGCCAGCCCCCCATCTGTTTTGCCCCGTTTGCGGCGGATATACGCTGTCAGATTCAAACGACGACCACCGGTCTGGATGATGTAGATGGTTATCAGAATGCCCACGACCGGTATCCCGTAGACCAGAAATATGGCTGCATCATTTTTGGCCAGCATGTTGACAGACAACAGACCGCCAAGCCTTGCACCTGCCGCCGCTGTAAAGGCAATCATGATGCTCTTCATACGGTTTTCTCTCGTCGTTCGGGGAAAACCCAGCAGGGCGATTGCCGTTAAAACGAACAGGACGGGATAGAGCGGATTTGACAAACGGTCGTTCAGCTCGGCCCAAAACGACCCCGGGCGACGCAGATAGTGAACATTGTCTGGCGGCGGATTATAAAGTTCGCTGATAAAGCTCTCGTAGGTCTTGTAATGGATTTTCTTCCCCTGGCCGCCTTCAAACCTGGAAAGATCAAAAATATAACGGTCAAAAGCGATAATCTGCACATCGGGACTGTTTTTTGTGCGGCGATGAATATGGCCGTCATACATGACCATATAGGCGTTCTTGCCCTGTTTGATGAGCTTTGAGCGGTTGGCCATATAGGACATGATTTGATCCTCGTTGCGCGCGTCATGCATGAGGAACCCGAGAATATCTCCATTGTCTGTCCGGGCCCGGATATGAAATGTCAGATTGGCGATTGGTGTTGTAAAGCGTCCTGGCTGCAAGACCTGTGCAATCAGATCGGTGCGAACCTTTATGATATAGTGCCTCAACTCCCTTTGGGCGGTGGGCTGAAGCCAGGCATTGTTGAGGAGGACAAGAAGTGTGATAATTGCGCCCAGCACCAGAAGAGGCCAGGCAAATTTCCAGCGACCGGCCCCCGAAGCCGCCATGACAATGATCTCGCTATCACCGCTTAGCTTGTTGAGAATATGTATGCAGGCAATCAACAGCGCAACGGGCATGACAATCCCGATGATTTGCGGCATTGCGAGCATGGTCATGTAAAGGAAGATGCCAACGGTCTGCCCTTCACTGGTCATCAGATTGATATCTTTCAGGGCGACAGACACCCAGATAATAACCATCAGGGTTGCAAGGATCGATATGACCGCCATTGCGGCCTGACGAAACACATAGCGGCTGTATATCCCCATAAATTATCCTTTTGCCGCTCTCTTCCATTGCCGACCCGGTGGCAATCATTTTAGTCAGGTCTGTACAATGGCGCAATCCAACTGTCTCGCCAGGATATTTCCATCATCATATTTTGATGTTGGAAATTGGACGAAGGATTGTTTTTCGACTTGCAACGAGGGAGTGAAACAGTAAGTTGACGCAGGAAAAAATTAAAATGTTTCTAATTTTCGCTTGATGCGCGCCAAAATGTGAGGACAAGCGAAACGATCAGATCGTGGCGGTATCTGTATATCGGACACATCGGGAGGCAATATGGCAGAACAGGTAACAGTCAAATTTCACGAATACAAAATTCCGTCGAAGGGGACTGTCGTGTTATTTGCAGCAGGCAAAAAAAATACGGGCCCGGGTTTGGCGAAGCTCGACAAGCAGTGCAACGGGCAAATCAGCCGGGCGATTGAGGTGTCCTCATTCGAGGGGGACAAGGGAAAACATATCGAGATATTGTCGCCGGCGAATCTCGAACTTGCAAGAATACTGCTGATCGGGGTCGGGAACAGAGAGATATCGTCCGAATTTGACTGGATGAACATTGGCGGAAAGATCAGTGCCCTGGTCAAGGGGGACCCGGAAGGAACGGTAACAATCCTTGTCGATCAGGAAACCGGGCGTCATGCCATTACACCGGAAAACTGTGCCGCCCTCGCAACCGGATTTCAGTTGGCGCGCTATCGTTTCGACAAATACAAAAAAGCGGCTGATAAAAACGGCAAAAACAAACATCGCGTGAAAACACTGAATATAGCTGTTAATGAACCCGACAAGGCCGAACGGGCTTATACGCGGCTTGATGCGACCCGTGCCGGTGTATTTGTTGCGCGTGATCTGGTCAATGAACCGGGAAACAGTCTGGGACCTGTTGAGTTTGCCCACCGTACGCGCAAACTGGAAAAACTCGGTGTCAGTGTAAAGATTCTGGACGAAAACGAAATGGCCGGGTTGGGAATGAATGCATTACTGGCTGTGGGCCAGGGATCCGAACAGGAATCACGACTGGCGGTCATGCAGTGGAATGGTCTGGATAGCAAGGACAAGCCTTTGGCTATTGTCGGCAAGGGGGTCAGTTTTGACAGTGGTGGCATTTCCATCAAACCGTCTTCGGGGATGGAGGACATGAAGGGAGATATGGGGGGGGCTGCATGTGTCACCGGGCTGATGCACACGCTTGCCCGGCGCAAGGCCAAGGTCAATGTCGTCGGTGTTATCGGCCTTGTCGAAAATATGCCCGACGGCAAGGCTCAGCGTCCCGGTGATGTGGTCACCTCCATGTCCGGGCAGACAATCGAGGTAATCAACACTGATGCCGAAGGGCGACTGGTTCTGGCAGACGCATTGACCTATACCATTGAAACCCTGAAACCGCGACTGGTGATAGATCTGGCCACATTGACCGGGGCCATTCTTGTTGCACTGGGAAAGGAATATGCTGGCCTTTTTTCCAACAATGACAGATTGGCTGGCCGGTTACTCAAGGCTGGCGAAAAAAGCGGTGAAAAACTCTGGCGTATGCCTTTGGGGAAAAAATATGACAAGCTTATTGATTCCCGGATTGCGGATATGAAAAACACCGGCGGACGGCTGGCAGGTTCGACAACAGCCGCTCAGTTCCTGAAGCGCTATGTCGGGGAAACACCCTGGGCTCACATCGATATTGCAGGCACGGCAATGTCGTCGCCCAAAACCGATATCAATACCAGTTGGGGATCAGGTTTTGGTGTGCGTCTGCTTGACCGGTTTATTGAGGAAAACTATGAATAGCAGATAACAGGCTACGCTGTTCGCTTTACATAATATCTGTTATGCGAATGACGTGTCTGTTGTTATCTCTTTGTTTTTAATGCGTAATCAATATTCTTCTGTCTGTGACAGTTCTCCGGGAGTTGCTGTTTTGCTGCTGAACAATATGTTGAAACTCCTTGAGATCATGAAAGCTCTGCGCACACCCGGGACCGGTTGTCCCTGGGATCTTGAACAGGATTTTCAATCCATTGTCCCCTACACTCTTGAAGAGGCACACGAGGTCGCCGAAGCCATCGAACACAATGATATGCCATCCCTGAAATCGGAGCTTGGCGACCTTCTTTTCCAGGTGGTGTTTCTTGCAAGACTGGCCGAGGAAGAGGGGTTGTTCGATTTTGATGATGTTGCAGGTTCTGTCAACGCAAAGATGATCCGACGTCATCCACATGTCTTTGGAACACAAAAGAGCGAACTTTCCAGTGAAGATATAAAAGGTCAGTGGGAGCGGATAAAAGAACAGGAAAAAGAGAACGGCCGGGATAGCATCCTTGACGGTATACCCGTGACATTGCCTGCCCTGACAAGAGCCGTCAAACTACAGAACAAGGCGGCTCATGTCGGCTTTGACTGGCCTTCCCTTGCGCCTGTATTTGATAAAATGCGCGAGGAACTGGCGGAACTTGAACATGAGATTGACAGCGGTCATGACAAGGACCGGGTTGAGGATGAGTTCGGTGATGTGTTGTTCGTCATGGCCAATGTCGGCAGGCATCTCAAACTTGATCCGGAACAGGCGTTACGCAAGGCAAACAACAAATTTGTCAGGCGCTTCAGGGTCATTGAGGAATTGCTTGAACAGCAAGGCAAAACCCCGCGGGAATCCGGCTTGCAAGAGATGGAAGATTACTGGGAAATAGCCAAACAGAGAGAAAAGGGCAAATGAGTCGTGCGGCTATCCCGATTCTCCTGATGATGCCGGTCGTCTGGCGATTATAGATGTACGCAGTCCCTTCAG
>JALXEI010000184.1:0-6248 GCA_027069645.1 Hyphomicrobiales bacterium | reverse complement strand
TAGCCAAACAGAGAGAAAAGGGCAAATGATACCAGACAACATAAAGATTGACCCGTTTCATGGGATCGTAGCGGCTCATATGGCTGGTAGATGACGCGCAGCTCGATGCCCTTGTATCTTGCAAGCGGCATATGCCAGCCAGATGGGCCGCTACGCCCCACCCGTTGGGCCGGGCGCTTTTTGACTGCTGCCACGAATTGCTCGGCTAATGGTACCAGTACCATGTCGCCTCGCACTCCATCACAGCAGACAAAAATCGCTCCGGTGAAACGGGTCAATCTTTATGTTGTTTGGTATGAGTCGTGCGGCTATCCCGATTCTCCTGATGATGCCGGTCGTCTGGCGATTATAGATGTACGCAGTCCCTTCAGACGATTCTCAAGCTGACCTCTGTCCTTTTGTGATCCTCTGACAACAACAATGGCAAATCCGGTCTGGTGATCAACCGTGCGCGATATCAGTTGTGTGTGCTCCAGTATCCAGTTCAGCAAGGCTCCGTCTTCCGGGGCAACATTGAGACTGATCTCGCTGTAAGAGCTGCTCATAACCTCTTTTATGTGTTCGAGGAGATCCGACAGACCTTCCCCTGTGGTGGCGGATATGGCGACGATTTGATCCTTGGACATTTTCAGCGCGTTGAAGCGGACCTGTCTGCTTTCTTCGTCAAGCAAGTCGAGTTTGTTCCATACCTCGATAATCCGGGAGCTTTCCATTTCTGTCTCAACGCCCAGTTCATGCAGAACCTCAAGGACATCTTTTTTTTGAGCCTCTGTGTCTTCGTGTGAAATATCGCGAACATGCAACAGAATATCCGCTTCGAGGACCTCTTCCAGAGTGGCGCGAAAGGCTGCGACGAGAGTTGTCGGCAAATCGGATATGAAACCGACCGTATCTGAGAGAATGAATTTTCCAAATGAAGGCAATTTGACCTCACGCATGGTCGGATCAAGTGTCGCAAACAGCATATCCTGCGCCATAACCCTGGCACCGGTAAGCGCATTGAACAGCGTTGATTTGCCTGCATTGGTATAGCCAACAAGAGCGACCACAGGGTATGGAACTTTTTTTCGTGCTTTCCGATGCAGTTCCCGGGTGTTTCTGATCCTGTCGATATCCCGGGTAATATTTTCGATGCGTTTTCGAATCTGGCGTCTGTCAGCCTCTATTTGTGTTTCCCCCGGCCCCCCGAGAAATCCAAAACCGCCGCGCTGACGCTCCAGATGTGTCCATGAGCGCACCAGTCGGCTTTTTTGATACTCCAGGTGAGCGAGTTCCACCTGCAAACGCCCTTCTTTGGTCCGCGCTCGTTCGCCGAAAATTTCCAGAATTAGCCCGGTTCGATCAAGAACCTTCAGATGCCATTTTTTCTCGAGATTGCGCTGTTGTACCGGCGTCAGATTGTGGTCAACAATGACGAGTCCGATATCGCCTTCCTTGATAACTGACTGCAATTCGTCGATTTTCCCCTCTCCAAACAGAGTTGAAGGACGAGGATTTTTCAGAACAATGATTTCCTGATGAACAACATCGAGATTTATCGCTCGCGCGAGTCCTGCTGCTTCCTCAAGGCGTGAGTGAGGGGAATGGTTTTGTACAAATCCACTCACATCAACCTTGAAGCCGGTTCCCTGTTTTTTGCCCACCGGTCTGGCATTCATCCCTGGTCGAATGACCGGCGCAAGGACTATAGCGGTTATTCTGTTACTGATGGCTATGGCACACCCGTGTGAAACAGTCGATTACTCGTTAAAACTCTACTCTTCGTCGTTTTCCAGCTTGTCGAACAACTGGATTTGCTGTCCCGGCATGATGGTTGAAATCGCATGCTTGTATACCAGTTGAGACTGTCCGTCCCGCCGCAACAATACACAGAAATTATCAAACCACGTAACGACGCCCTGTAATTTGATGCCGTTGACGAGAAAAATAGTAACAGGTGTTTTTTGCTTGCGAATATGATTGAGAAAAGTGTCCTGAAGATTTTTTGTTCTATCCGTCGTTGCCATTATCTGTCCGTTCATGATCCTGGTCAGCATGCCTTATGTCCGGCGATCTGATCTTATTATTCCTTACGCGTCCAATTTCTGGTGATTCACCCCGGAAAATGCACCGCCAAAGCAGCTAAATACGCTCTAATATACCTGACAATGCCCCTGTTCCAATGATAGATATCAAGGATATTCCATACATCCCATGTGTATACAAAATGCAGGATGAGGAAGCGTGAGGAGATATAGTTAGAACAATTATATTCTAAAGTCCAGGTGTATTGCCAGTCAGATTCCTGGCCTGTTTTGATAAATTTTCAGACAACGGAAAGAGAATTTGATGCGAACTCTGACAAAAGGCTGTGGTTACGATTTTCGCCAGATCGTCAGATTAAACAATCCGAGCACCACCAGCGTTTCAACGCGCCCGGCGATCATGGCGACGCAAAGAACAATATGCACACCGGGGCCCATTTCGGCGAGGGCCAGAAAACTGTCGCCGGCATCCAGGCGCGCCATTTCATAAGCGGGGCCAAAATTACTGAAAGAGCTGACTGAGGCCATAAGAGCTGCATTCAGAGGAACGCCCAAATATGACAGTATCAATAGCGTTGCCACCAGGAAAAGTATTGTAATGGTAAAAATGCTCCATATGGAACGGCGTACATATTCGTCTCGTTCCTCATTTCCATACCTGACCGGGTGGGTGCCGTGAGGATAAAGCAATTTTTGCAATTCACGTTTTGAGAGATCAAACATGATCAGAACACGATTGAACTTTATGCCTCCGGCAGTTGAATATCGCCCACCACCGATCAACGCGATCACAAGAAGTAACAGATAGGGAACAGAAAACTGATCCGTGTTTTCAAAAACGAACCCTGTTGTCGTCACCAGAGAAGCTGCACTTGCGACCTCCAGAGTGACAATGTGGACAAATGTCGAAAATCCGGTGTTGCCGGATTCCATCAGGATGCTTGCGGAAAAGATCAGTCCCAGAACCAGTATGGTGATAGCGATCCACAAGGGCTCCCGGGTTCTTGCCAGTATATTTTTATTTAACTCAACCAGTGCCTTTACCCAGATTATGCTGACAGCAGCAAAAAACATGAAAATTGTCAATGTCAGCTCGGCAAGAGGGCTGCCGTACAAGGAGATCGGGCCTTCCCGAGGCATAAATCCGCCTGTTGACAGGGTTGAGAGCGAAAGGCACAGAGCATCAAATGCGGGGATCCCCGATATCAGCAAGAGGACACAGCACAATATTGTCAGCCCGAGATAAAGCGGTAATATGGTCGCAACCGTCTTTTCCAGGTCAAGAGAACTCCCGGTGTTGGCCAGGATGACAGATCTTGTGTCACGCCCGAACAATTCCATTCCCATAAGACGACCGAGCAGGAACGATAATGTCAGGATTGTGGTCAGTCCTCCCAGCCACTGCAACTCTGCGCGCCACAAAATAACGCTTGAGGGAATATCCGACAGATTTTCTATCAAAGTGGCACCGGTGGTTGTAAACCCGGATACGGCTTCAAAATAGGCCTCGGAGAAATTGTCTGCCGTACCGGTTAAAAATAAAGGGATTGCCGCACCAAGCGGAAGCAAAAACCAAACCCCGGGAACAATCAGAAATTGCTGTTTCCGCCCTATCACCAGTTTTTCCTGATGAAGAGCAAAAATCAGCCCACCGGCAAGAAAGAACAGGGCCACCGAAGAGTTCAAAAATGCCATTGCATGTTTGTCCTCACCAGTGGCAAGTGCAAAAAATGCAGGGGCCATCATCGACAGAGACATTCCACCCAGACACCAGCCCAGAATATAAATGGTGGCTAGCATGGAAAATATTCCTTTCGAGTGAAACGGCGAACGTCATCAAACATCTTTATAGCGATTTTTGTCTAGAAATAATCAAGACTGACCCTGAAGAGTTGTTCAACCTCGTGGACATTTTCTCCAAGCGCAAATACGATAACCCTGTCTCCCTGCTTTATGACAAATTGTCCTTCCGGCAAAATCATTTCATTCTCACGAACAATGGCACCTATGCGCACGCCCTCGGGAAGTCCGAGTTCTTTCAGCGGCTTGCCAACGAGAGGTGAAGTGTGCAGGGCTTCGGCTTCAATGATCTCGGCGGCCCCGTCTTCAATGGAATACACCCCTTTTATGCGCCCTCTTCTTACATGCTCCAATATCCGGGAAATTGTGATCGAACGTGGATTTAAATGCGCCTCAATCCCCAGTCCATCCACAATGGTCATATAGCTGCGATTGTTGATCAGGCACAGACTATGCCGACATCCCAGCCTTTTGGCCAGTACGCTTGACAAAATATTGACCTGATCATCGTTCGTCAGCGCAATCATCATGTCTGAACCGCGGATATCGGCTTCATTGAGCATTTCCTCATCAAGGACACTCCCGTTGAGGACAATCGTACGATCGAGCTGTTCGGCTGCAGTGACCGCTCTTTTCCGATTTGTTTCAATCAGTTTCTGGGTTGTAAAGGGATGATGTTTCTCCAGTCTCTGTGCCACATACAATCCGATATTTCCTGCACCTGCAATAATCACACGATTGGCCCGGTCTTTCCTGTGACCAAATATCTTCATAGTGCGCTCTATCTGATCGGTGCGAACAATCAGATAGACATTGTCACCGGCCTTTAACTCGTTTTTGCGGCAGGCAGCAAGCAACCGGTTACCCCGCGATATTCCCACAACGTGTGCAAAAAGATCTGGGAACAGTTCTGTAAGTTGTTCAAGAGGTGTATCGAGAATGGGGCACTCCTCCGAGCAATTGATTCCAATTGCTGTTATTCGTCCATCATCAAAACTGAAGGCATCAAGTGCACCCGGCAATCTCAGTCGTTGCAAAACGGCTTCACCAACTTCAACTTCCGGCGAAATGATCACATCAATGGGCATATGGTTCCGCGTAAACAGGTCCGCCCAGTGGGGTTCCCGGTAGCTCTGAGCCCTGATGCGGGCAATTTTTTGTGGAATATTGAACATGGTATGGGCAATCTGACAGGCCACCATGTTCACTTCATCGTGATAGGTTACAGCTATCAGCATATCACACTCGTTCGCCCCGGCACGATCAAGCATATCGGGATGAGCGCCATGCCCGACGAAACCCTGCACATCAAGATTATCGCTGATATGCTGGACAAGCTCAGCCTTGGTATCAATAACAGCGACATCATTGCCTTCAAGAGCCAGATGCTCTGCAATTCCGTACCCGACCTGCCCTGCACCACAGATAATCACTCTCATGACAGGCTCCTGGCTGCTTTGTTACCGGTCATTGCCATATCATCCATAAATGGCATGACGCTGCACTATGTGACCTTGTGCAACAAAAGAAAACGACCACAAACATAACGTTTTGCACAGCAAGAACGTTGAACTAACGGATTGTTATATCAGACATTTATAACCGATGAGTGACATTCCGGTAAATAGCTTATGGCCAGGTGTCACAAAATGACATTCGGCTGGCAGGCGTGTGCATGGACCGGGTGATATCCCCGGTTCCGTTGATTTGCATCCCCGCATGATCCGGTGATTATATTGCTTCTTTTTTCCGATCGGACGAGTTGACGCCAAGGACCCGCAGCTTCCGATGCAATGCCGAACGTTCCATCCCGATAAACTCGGCTGTACGGGATATGTTTCCTCCAAAGCGGTTGATCTGGGCAAGCAGATACTCCCGTTCGAATATTTCTCTGGCATCACGGAGAGGCAATGACATCAAATGCTCTCCTCCGCTCCCCTCTGCATTGAGATTTACCGTCCCGCCGAGATCTTCCGGCAACATATCTGCTGTAATGACAGTATCGGCATCTCCCTCGGACAAAATCATCAGCCTTTCGACTATATTGCGCAATTGCCGGACATTGCCAGGCCAGTCATAGGATTGCAGAATGGCCATTGCATCCTCCCCGATCACCCGTGGTACAAGCCCTGACGCTGCGGAAATCTGCATTATGAAATGATCAACAAGCAAGGGAATATCCTCGCGGCGTTCCGACAGACAAGGTACTTCGAGGGGAACAACATTCAAACGGTGATAAAGATCCTCACGCAAATTCCCGGCCTTGCGTTCCTGTGCGAGATCACGACTTGAGGAGCTGACGATACGGACATCAACTTCAACCTTGGTTCCGCTGCCAAGGCGCTGAAATTTCTGCTCGACGAGCACGCGCAATATTTTACTTTGGGTTTCGAGGGGCATATCGGCGATTTCATCGATATACAG
>JALXEI010000183.1 GCA_027069645.1 Hyphomicrobiales bacterium | reverse complement strand
GCCTCCAGGGCAGAATACAAAAAGGTTCTGGAAGCGGTCGAAGAGCATCCCGACGTCTATGGCAACATGCTTTCGCGAAAAGCCGCAGATGGCTTGCAGACCGCCCTCATCATTGTCACCCTGAAAGAGGATGCGGTAAAGGAAGGGACCTTGTCGGGTGTCCTCGACAATCTCAAAAAAACGGTTCGCAAAATTGCCGAACCTGCCGGTTTGACCTTTCAGCTCTCCGGTATTCCGGTCATTCAGCAGGAAATCCGCAATTCCATCAATCATGATACTGTTGTTTTCAATATTGGCGGCTTCCTGCTGGGAACTCTGATCAGCTTCCTTTTCGTTCGTCGCTTTGCCCTTGTTTTCATGGTATCGGTCGCCAGTATCCTCGCCAATATCTGGGTGCTGGGAATACTGGGACATTTCGGCCAGACGATGAACGCTTTTATGACCATTGTCCCCCCCCTGATCATGGTGATCGCCGTTTCCGACGGTATGCATATGGTGCTGGCCATATTGAATGATCTGCGCAAGGGTGCGGGGAAACAACAGGCCGTACGCGATGCCATTCTTGGTGTCGGCCCCGCCTGTGTACTCACCTCCCTGACAACGACGGTCGCTCTGCTCTCGATGACCATCACGGATTCGGCCGTGATCAGGACATTCGGTATCACCGCCGCAACCGGAACACTGGCGGCATTTATAGCCGTCATTCTTGTCATTCCGACTCTCAGCATGCTCATGATCCGCGATGAAAAGAAATATCACTCAGCCAAAAACGGTGGCAAGATCAGCGGCAGGACATGGGGCGCATTGCAAAAAATTGAAAAACTGTCCGGTCTCTTTGCAAACTGGACACAAAAATGGTGGCGGGATCTGGTCGCCATTGGTCTGATGCTTTGTACGTTTTTCTCTATCCTGCACCTTCAGCTCAAACCGAAATATCAGTTAAGCGACGAAATTCCCGATATTCCGGCGCTTAACAATGCGATGGACCTTGTTGACGAAAAACTTGGCGGTGGCGAATTTATCTATATTCTCGTCAATTACGGAAAAAACAAACACGCAACCTCCCCTGACGTTCTGGCCTCGATTGGTGAAGCGCATCGATTGCTGCAAAATATAAAGCAGGTCAGTGACGTCAACTCACTGGAAAAAACCAGGCTGTGGTTCAGAAATAACGGCATCACAAATATCGCCTATCTGAAAGCCTATATCGATAAAATGCCGGACTATCTGCGTCAGCGTCTGCTCAACAGAAAAAAACATGCCGCAATTGTCACGGCGAAGATCGGCAATCTGACATCGGCCGAACTGGCAACGCTTGTAAAACGGATCAAGGTCAATCTTCGGAATATGGAAGAGGAATATCCGGGAATAAAATTCACGATTTCCGGTCTTTCCGCCGTTTCGGCATTGCAAAGTACCAGTATTATCAGTCAGCTCAACAGGGGGCTGCTCATGGCCATCCTTATTGTCGTTGCGCTGATTGGCCTTGCATTCCGTTCCATCGGCACAGCGCTTGTCAGCATCGCGCCCAACCTGTTTCCGATTGTTGCGGCCGGGGCTGTGTTGCATTTCACCGATAGCGGGCTGCAATTTGCCAGCATTCTCGGTCTCACCGTGGCTTTTGGCCTGGCGGTTGACGACAGCATTCATTTTTTCAACCGCTACCATCTCGAACGCGACCGGTTGCTCAATGCGGATGAACCCGAACGAGGTTCGAAGATCCGCAACGGCCTTTCCCCATCAGAATTGCTCGACCGGGAAATCCGCGCCGTCAAAAACACCATCACCCATATCGGCCCGGTTCTCATCCTGACCACACTCATCCTGATCTGCGGACTTGCGGTGACCATCCTGAGCAACCTCTCGGTGACAAGACTGTTTGGCGAATTGAGCATGGCGACCCTGTGGGCGGCACTGCTGGCCGATCTTTTCTTTTTGCCCGCGCTGATAATCGCAACCATATATCTCAAACGCCTGTACGGACGCCTCCGGACACTGAAGAATATTGAACCCTGGTAAACAAAATGGCCAAATTGCCCCCACCACAAACAGCAGAGCAAATCCTTTCCAATCCGGACACACGTGATGTTGTGGCAAAAGAAATTGCGCACGGCAACAGCGACCTCATCAAGGCCCTGAAAATTGCCGGTATTGCCGGCCCTTACGAGGTCGTTGATCCCTGGCGGCTGCAAGACCCGGAAGGAGTTGTCAGGATCAATGCGGGTGGCTATTCCGCAACCCCCTTTGGCGACAACTACCCTGAACTGACAGAATTTCTTGTGCGCTATCTGCGTGAGGGGAACAGCATGGGCCTTCCCCAGCAATCGGCAAGCAAATGGCGCGCAGAGCTGGAATATCGCCTTGTCAGCAAGCTGACAAGCTTTGCCCCGAGCCATGCTGACAGCAAGGTGTTTTTCTCCAACAGTGGTGCCGAGGCTATTGAGAGCGCGATTAAATTCACCCTGCATTTTCGACCCAAAGCAAGCTGTATCATCAACTTCACCCGCGCCTATCATGGCAAGACAACCGGTGCGCTCAACCTCACACCAAATCCGGAATATCAGCAACAGTTGCAGCGTCCCAGTTTCGACGTCATTACCTTGCCATTTGGCGACAGCGAGAGATTTTCACGTGAGGTCGAACGCCTTGGGCCCGGTCGTATTGCCGGGGTCATCCTTGAACCTGTACAGGGGGAAGCCGGTGTGATTGTGCCCCCCCGCGAATTCCTCGCCCATATTGATAAAACCTGCAAACAGCATGGTATTGTGACGATTGCCGATGAAATCCAGACCGGCCTTGGTCGCAGCGGCTACTGGTTTGCAAGTATCGAATGGGGAAAAATGGATCCCGATATCATTACGCTTGCCAAACCGCTCGGAGGAGGACTGACAGCGACCGGCGCGACGATTGCACGACAGAAAATATTCAAAAAAATGCTTGGTGGCCTGCATGCCAAACATCAGTCCAATACCTTTGGCGGCAATTCTCTGGCAATGGCCATCGGGCTGAAATCTCTTGATATCATCGAACAGGAAAACCTGGTTGAGCGTGCACAAAGACTCGGAAAAATCGGTGCCCGCCGACTCGAGGCGCTGGCGACGGCCTGGCCAGGTCTGATTGCCGAAACCCGAACGATGGGGATGCTTTTTGCGGCCCGGTTTCAGCCGGTGACACCGACGCGCAATATTGTCTATGGCCCCAAGCAAATCAATTCGGAATTTACCGGCCTGCTGGCTTTGATGATGTGGCACAAGGCGGGCGTTCTGGGGAATTTTTCCCTTAATGCCCAAAGAACGATCCGCCTGACCCCGGCTCTGACCATGCCCGAAGACCTGTTCCTGGAAATGTTTGATCGTCTTGAACAGGCGGCGGCCGAACACCGGACAGCGTGGCGCATGTTCCTGCGCACACCGCGCAAAACCGTGCTCAAACTGGCCAATTTTGCCCTGTTCAGCTAGGCCGTAAACGCATAAACAGGGTCGAAATGGCAGGAGCAGGTTTGTTTTCCCGCAAGGCGCAAGTTCGCAGGAAACCTTTCGGTTTTCAAGAACTTGCAACACAGCGGGGGAGCAAGTATGCCCTGTCCGCAGGATGCCAAAAGCGCTGCAATCTTGCCTGTTGGCCACTTCGCTTCCCGTACAGGCGACGACACTTGCTGACGGGTGGTATCCCATTGAAAAGACGCCGGTTTCACACAAAAACGTGCGTCTTTCTCAAGGGCAATTGGCATCATTCCCGCAATCCTGTATAGCAGATATCCATCCCGCTGGGCTCCGGTCCGGAGGCGGCACTTTGCGATCCGGTCAAGCTGCCATGTTATCAGGCCCCAATCAGCAAACAGTTCCAAAAGAGCCATCTGTGGCACCCTGAGGCGGTTTCAATCCGGCCAGACGACACCCCTGAACAATGGGGCCGCCGGGAAGGATCCGAAACAGATAGCGGCATCCCCCTTTTTCCTGGAAATGGGCTTCCAGCGCATCGCGCAACAGGCGCAGCGGCATGCTTTGATCCTCTGCATGAACAGCCTGAAGCACACGAATAACCCGCCAGTGATCCTCTCCAAGTTCCAGCCCTTCACGCTCCGCGACCTTTTCGGCATCGTGCATGGTCCAGCCCGCCGGGGCATTGTTAAAACGCTCATCGGTTTCCGTACTTCCAGGGTGCAGAATTTCGTGCATTGTGAGCGGCATTTCCTGTCTCCTCAAACTGATATTGGCGTCCTCGTTCATTTCGCGAACTACCATTATCATATGCGCTGTTTTGTCGCAGGCCAAGAGGCAATTCAAAAGAAATTTAAAATCGACCCGACTTTTGAGGATAACCGCATGACCTTCCGTTACAAGCGGGAGTTGTCAACAGGAGGGCTGCTTTCAGGACGTTTCTTCAGCGGGAACAAGTTTGCGATAGAGATGCCAGGTCGCATGCCCGAGAACAGGCAAGGAAACAAAAAGCCCTGCCAGCAGCGTCAGAAAGGAAACAATGAGGGCCATTCCGATGATGAAAAGCCAGAGCAGCATCGGTCCACGATTTTTCGCAACAGCCTTGACGCTGGTAATCATCGCCGTCACGAAATCGACATTCCGGTCATAGAGCATGGGAAAGGAAACGGCCGTTAGCGAAAAAACCGTCAGCGCAAAAATAGCGCCAAACAGATTTCCAATCACAAAAAACAGCGCGCCGGAGGAAGTCGTCATGATGGATTCGATCAGCGCGGGGATCGTAATCGAATGCAGACCATAAAACATCAGATAAATGAAGACCGCGAAATCAACCCAGACAATCAGCGAAAAAACGGTTACCACCGCCATCCAGGCGAGATCCTTGCCACAACACAGGCGCATCGCTGAAACAACGTGCCCCCAGGTCAGTTCCTCGCCCCGTTCACGACGCCTTGAAACTTCATATAGTCCTGCCGCCGAAAAAGGAGCAACAAGAGCAAAACCGGTGGTCAGGGGATAAAACAGGTATGGCAGGTCAAAGGCGTAAAGCAATGACAGCAAAAACAACCCGCCGAGGGCATAAAAGCTGCCAATGGCAAGTCCATATTTCCAGTCCCCCTGAAAATCCCGAATACCTTTTCCCAAACTGTCAATCACATCCGAATATTCGATTTTATTAATTTTGACAGAGCGGGTTTGTTGCTTCCCTGACTCAATATTTTCGAAATTTACATTGCTCATATGATCCTTCCTCCCTGTTTTTTACTACTA
>JALXEI010000182.1 GCA_027069645.1 Hyphomicrobiales bacterium | reverse complement strand
GTTCATGCCCGTATCCGCCAGGTCTATGCGGCCCAGAAAAAGGATCTGACGCTGGAAATCGAGGTGCCCGGCAACAAACCGGTCGGCGCGTTCGAGGTGGCGGACCTGACCATCACCTATCGGGATGCGGGCAGCAGAAAAAAGACCGTTCTGCGCGACAGGGTTCATCTGACCCTGACAAAATCAAAACAGCAGGCGGAAGCGAGCATTGACAAAAAGGTCATGTCCCGTGTCATTGCTCTTCAGGCCATCGAAAAGAACAGGGCGGCGATGAAGCTGCGGGATGCGGGCAAAATCCAGGCGGCGCGCAAGATCTATCGCAGCAATGCTGCATATCTCAAACGGCAGGCGGCAAAACTGGCGGCGCCCTCGCTGGCCCGTCAGGCGGTGCAGGCCGAGGAATATTCGCAAAATCTTGATCGGGCCAAATGGCGGAAATATCGGAAAAAACAAAAGCATGACAGCCGATCGCTTGGCGCTTCTTCCAAATATTAGAGTCCGATTCAAAACTCCTCACCGATTCTATTGGTCTTTTCCAGCCCATTATCGGCGCAAACCGGCTTGAAAGTACGCCAGCCCCGTTCGGCGCCGGTTTGCTTGATTCCGGACAGGAAAAAACTCAATAAAATCAAGCAATGAGTTTACGGCCTAACGGTCTTCGGCTTGAATGGCCTGCCAGACATCCAGTGCCTGGCGGGTTTCCCGGACATCGTGGACACGCAATATCTCTACGCCTTGCGAAACCCCGTGCAGGGCCGCGGCGATGGAGCCGGGGGCCCGCCTGTCGGCCTCCTGTTCACCGGACAGCGCCCCGATAAACCGCTTGCGACTGGCCCCGAGCAGGAGCGGCACATCAAGATCGGCAAAGCGTTTCAGATGGGCCAGTAACGCCAGATTGTGCTCCAGGGTTTTGCCGAAACCTATACCCGGATCAATGATCAGTCGTGATCGCCTGATGCCAGCCTTTTCACACGTTTCAATGCGTTGCGCGAGATAATCATAAACTTCGGCAACAACGTCATCATAGCGGGGATCGTCCTGCATGGTGCGGGGATCGCCCTTGCCATGCATCAGAATAATCGGGCAATTGCAACCGGCGGCAACCACCATGCTTTCCTCATCATATTGCAGGGCCGATACATCATTGATGATTTCGGCCCCGGCCCTGAGCGCCTCGCGCATCACCTCGGCCTTGCGCGTATCAATGGAGATTATGGCGGTGAATTTACTGTCCTGTTTTTTGTGCAGGGCGAGGCCCCGGATCACCGGGATCACCCGTTGCAACTCTTCTTCGACAGGAACGGGCAGGGCGCCGGGCCGCGTCGACTCGCCGCCGATATCAACAATATCGGCGCCTTCGCGGGCGAGTTCCAGGGCGTGACTGATGGCCCTGTCGCAATCATGAAAGGAACCACCATCGGAAAAACTGTCGGGCGTGACATTGACGATTCCCATAAGCCTTACCGGCTTTACATCCGTTTTCGCCATTCTTTTATCCTGACCGGATTATTTGCTATCCCCCCTGTTTATCAAAGTTAGGGATATTTCACATATATTTACCACGATAGGAATTTTCTTTCCGGTGGAGGGAAATCGCCTGATTTTACCGGAAAGCGGAAAGGATTATAGTATAAACTCGCGGACAATATTTTGTTTGGAGTAAAAGACATGTCTCGCCTCGCCATTGCATTGTCAGTTCTGTGTTTTGGTGCTGTATATCTTGTGCATACGCACCGCGCGGTCTCAGCCGTTAAAAGCGCAAATGCACATTTGCCCGCAGCCCTGATGCAAATCCATCAAAAATCAACCGGTTGCGTTGGCTTTGATGAACTGGAAGAACACTCTATTCCTCTTGCGGACGCTTTTTTTCATCACCGCATCAATAAAACAACGGAACTCTACGGAGTTATATGTGAATACGCCGCCTATAACTGGCCCTTTGCGATTTATATCGTACGCGATGGCGATGCCGCCAATGCCGAGCGCATGCTGTTTGCCGACTATGATATAGCCGGGGGATGGACAGGCAGTGATGTGCTGTATAATGCCTATTTTGACCAGGAGACCGGGGAGCTTCACGGTTTTTCCAAATCACGCGGTTTCGGTGACTGTGGCAGTCTTTCGACATTGAAGTGGGAAGATGACCGCTTTGTCCTGCTCGAATATCGCTACAAGGATGCCTGTGACGGCGGGATCAATACCACCAGCTTTCCGTTGATCTACAAGCGCCGTATCATCAGACGGTAACGCTCGATTCGGGGAGTAGTACCGGAATGCAAAAAGAATGACTCACCTTTATCATTCTGCCTTGATGTTTTGCTCCCTGGACAAGCGACAGCGCAGATCCGGGCTCCAGGGGCAGCAAAAACGGAACAGGTTGAGAAAGCGAATAAAAACAAAAGTATATCACTTGCGACTCTGGACCCCGGATCTGCGCTGTCGCTTGTCCGGGGAGCAGAACCCGAGCGAAATACAAGGGTAAGGCTTTTCTGTGGTTTGGCATCACTTGTACCTCCGGGCCCCGGCTCAAGGCCGGGGTGCGGAGCACAGGAGTCTTTTATGCTTCCTGGTATGATTTTATTCCTCCAGCAACAGCCGGTTTAGCCGTTCTGTGAATTTGGCCGGATCCTCGGGTGCGTTGCCTTCCAGTATGCGCGCTTCATCAAGCAGCAAAAACGCAAGATCTTCAAAGCGCTCGTCCTTGTTTTCGGTAATCGCCTTGTTGAGCGCTCTGGCAAGGGCGTGTCCGGCGTTGATTTCCAGGATGGGTTTCAGACCGGGCATTTGCGGACCGCCTTTTTGCATCGCCAGCATTTTCTCCAGTTGTCGGTCCGGGGCCTGCGTGGAAGCCACGAGACAGGCCGGGCTTGAGACAAGGCGGGATGATTTCTTGACATCCATGACCTCGTCTTTCAGGGCCTGTTTCAGCTTTTCTATAAGAGTGTCAGAGATACTGTCTTCGGCCTCAGCCTCTTTATCTTTTTCTCCTTCGTCTTTCAGGGGCAAATTGTCGAGATCGGCCTCGCCCTGTGTGATGGATTTGAGGGGCTTGCCTTGGTAACCAACGGCAGTTGTGACCCAGAAACTGTCTACAGGATCGGCGAGAAGCAGAACCTCGATATCGCGGGCCAGATAGCCTTCAAGCTGCGGGCTGGCTTTCAACTGCTCCATATTGTCGCCGGCAAGGTAATAAATGGCTTCCTGTTTTTCCGGCATATCGGCGACATAGTCGGCCAGCGCGCGCCATTTTGCCGGCGGGTTGTCATCACCCGTTTCGACTTTCGAGGTCAGTTCGGTACGGGTGGTTTTGAAGCGGGCGAGTTCATAAAGTGTATCACGGCGTTCCGGGTCTTCATAAAGTCCTTCCTTCATCACCGGACCAAAGTTTTCCCAGATTTTCAGATAGTTTTCGGCATCCTTCTTCGCACAGGTTTTCAATTCCGAAAGCAGTTTGTTGGTGACAGCCTTGCGAATGGCCGCAAGCAGCGGATTGTTTTGCAGCATCTCGCGTGACAGATTGAGAGGGATATCCTCGCTGTCGACAATGCCCTTCACAAAACGCAGATAGGAAGGCAGGATTTTGGCGTCATCGGTGATAAAGATGCGTTTGACATAGAGTTTGACATGGCTGTCACGCTGCTGGTCATAAAGATCGAATGGCGGTATTGAGGGCACGAAAAGCAGCGCCGTATAAAGCTGTCGCCCCTCGGCGGTATAGTGCAGGGTAAGGGCCGGTTCGTCAAAGGCGGATGCCGTATGGTGATAAAATTCCTTGTACTGCTCGGCGCTGATTTCGTCTTTCGGACGTGTCCACAGCGCGTTGGCGGCATTGATCTGCTTTTTGGTCTCTTCGGCGCTCTCATTCTCCTCGTCATCGCTTTCGACTTTGTCAGCGCTCTCGAAATAGATCGGAAAAGAGATATGGTCGGAATAGGTGTGGACGATGCGTCGCAGCTCGTTCTCCTCAAGAAATTTGCCGGCATCGTCTTTCACGTGCAGGATGATGCGGGTTCCGGCGGGCTGATCACCGTCAACAGGACTGATCTCGAAGGCACCCTTGCCGTCCGAACTCCATTTGAAGGTTTTGTTTGAACCGGCCCGCCTGGAAATGACATCAACCCGGTCGGCGACCATGAAGGCGGAATAAAAGCCGACACCGAACTGGCCAATCAGGTCCGGTCCTGATTGTTGCCTGTCCTTGTCGGCTTTTATCTCGTCGATAAAGGCTTTGGTGCCCGAGCGGGCGATCGTCCCGAGATTATTGACGAGTTCGTCGCGACTCATACCAATACCGTTGTCAGCAAGGGTCAGGGTTTTGGCCTTTTTGTCGGCGATCAGTGTAATGGCGAGTTCCTCGTCATCGCTGATCAGGTTCTCGTTGGTCAGCGCCTCATATCGCAACTTGTCAAGGGCATCGGCGCTGTTGGAAATCAGTTCGCGCAAAAACACTTCGCGCTCGGAATAAACCGAATGCACCATCAAATCGAGCAAACGGGCGACTTCGGCCTGAAACTGATAGCTGTTGTCGGTTGCTGTTTCTGTCACGGGATTACTCCACCTGTCTGGTTGCTGTCATTGCAGGCCGTGAGAGGGTACGGCCCGGTACGATTATTCATACAGCTATTTAGGTGAAGTCGGCCAAAAGCTCAATATGGCATAAAAGGGATTTTGCAGCGGTCTCTATCCGCTTTTGAAGGAAGAGGAAGGCCCGGTTCTTCGCGATGGGTTCGGAGGGGCTGGGGGGCTTGAAATCCGAAACCAAAGGCAATGAACCGGGCCAGGCAACAATTGATATTTGCCAACGGATTGGGGCGGCACCACGGAGAAAATGCGGCGACACTGTGGAATCGTTACAAACCGGTAATATTGGTATTTCTGATGCAAATTTGTCTCAAAATGCAAAAACCGGCGTTGGGAGCGCCGGTTTTGTACATTTACTCACTTTGTCTTTATGCAGGGAGTGGAGGGCCCTGCATGAAAGATCTGTTGCGGTTCGACTTCCGGGTCGGATTATGGAAAGGGGCTTGGGGGCTTTTTTTCCAAAATCGATTTGGCCCCGGAAGCCGAACATCTGCAACAACAATCAATATACGATTTATTGCGGCAACCAAAGGGCCGGTTTGCGGCCGGTTGATGATTGTTTCGGGGTTGTTCTGTGGCCGCATTAGGCGGTGTCATCATTTAAAGGATTCCCAAATCATTAAATAAGTGATTCATAAAGAACCAGCTTTGAAAGGAGTTGGCCTGTGCGTCGCTACGCTTTGCGAGATGATCAGTGGGATCAAATTGAATCCCT
>JALXEI010000181.1:4849-5312 GCA_027069645.1 Hyphomicrobiales bacterium | reverse complement strand
GGTCCACAGCAGGAAACTTGCGGGGAGATCCGCAGCGCCGTCGTGTCTTGCGATACGGTCAGGCCTGCCGATCTCCGTTTGAAACTAGTGGCAAACGGTTTTCCATTTTGTGTGCCAGACCTTGATGGTCACAGGATATTTGACGGTTTTCCATCCGCAGCCGGCGGCAACTTTTTTGAAGCGCCAGACTTTTTTCCAGACGGGATAGCTGATTTTCTTCTTGTAGCAGCTGCTGTGATAGGACACATGGCTGTAATGACCGTAGGAACTGGCCGAAGCACCTGTTGCAGAGGCACCCATCATGCCCAGCGAGATCATGGCGGCGGCGGCGATTGCGATTTTACGTGACATTGTCTTTTCTCCTGATGTGTTTGTTTACTGTTGCAGATCAGCGGCTTGACCTTGTGTCTGTTTGCTGTGTCTGCCTGTAAACTGGACAGGTCAGAGAGATTTGCGGGATGCA
>JALXEI010000181.1:0-4839 GCA_027069645.1 Hyphomicrobiales bacterium | reverse complement strand
TTGGTACGCTGTGGCGGAAGGCAACGAAAGTGCCGGTGTCAAAACGTTGTCTTTTCAGCGAGCTACACAAGCCGGCATCACTCGTGGCCCGTACCGGTATGACAAGGGGACAGGCGAACACCCTGGCATTTTGCAGATCTTGGGAAAAAACAGAAATATTGTTGCATACGAACCAACTCGTCAAAAAAACAATGACATCCCGCGATTTGGTAATACAGGCCAATCTTCCTGTTATCTGGTAACAGCCTGTTTATGCAATTTGTCAGGCAACAATGCCCCGACGGGCTCTGGTTTTTCCATTTGAGGTCCGTAACAAAACCCGCAAGCGGGAGAAGGGCTGTTCGTTATGCGAGACATCGGGACGGATCAGGCTTCAAACGAGGTGCGCTTGAAGCGGGCAGATGAAATTACCTATATTATATGAGGCGGTGTTCGATCTTTTCGTGCACTATATTATAATATAGCCAGAGATTGGAATAGAGTATATTCTCTATAACTATAAAGGGGCAGGAAGGTCCGGTCATGCGGCTGTTTGGAAGAATAATTTACCTGATCGTTATTGTCGGATTTGTTTCTGCGCCGCTTGCCGCGCAGGCCGCTCGGCTCAAGAAGCGTGTGGCGCTTGTGATCGGCAATGCCAACTATCAGTATTCCGGCAAGCTGGTGACACCGCCCAATGACGTGCGCGGCGTGGCCGAAAAACTGAAAGCGGCCGGATTTATCGTTTTTGAAGGCCATGATCTCGACAAGCGCCGGATGGTGGCTCTGATCAGGCGTTTTTTACAGGAACTCGACAAGAAAACCGTGAGCCTGTTCTATTATTCGGGTCATGCTGTTCAGGTTTCGGGAACCAATTATCTGATCCCCGTCGATGCCAGACTGCAAAGCGCCTATGATCTTGAACAGGAAACATTCATGTTGAACAACCTGTTGAAATATATGGAAAGCATGTCATCGGCACAGCTCGTTTTTCTTGACGCCTGTCGCAACAATCCCTTTGAAGGGCGCAATTTTCTGACCGGAGCGCTGACCCGCGGGGCCAGTTCGACTTCCGGACTGGCGGCCATGAAAGCGGGAGTGGGAACGCTGATTTCCTATTCGACGGCCCCTGGAAGGGTGGCCTATGACGGGGCCGGCAAGGAAAAGGGGGCCGGCAAGATGTCTCCTTTCTCCGGGGCTCTTGTAAAGCATATGTTGCAGCCGGCAACGGAAATTCGCCAGCTTCTTTCGCTTGTGCGCCGGGATGTCATACGCGCGACAAAGGGGTTGCAGGTGCCCTGGGAAAACTCCTCCCTGCTCGACAATTTTTACTTTGTCCCGCCGCGCAAGGCGCCCGTCGTCAAACCGGTTCACGAGGCGGATGTCGGTGCGGGTGTTAAAAATGCCGATTTGCAATTGCCGATCCCGTTCCAGAAGGCCGGAGGGCATTTGCGAGTCAAATTCACCCGGCTGCCTGCCAGAGGGCGACTGGTGCTCGACAATCGCACCCTTGGCACAAAAGACGTTATTCAGGCTGCCGACCTGGCGCGGGTCAGATTTGATGGTGCGAATATCAGTCAGACCACTGTCGAGATCGTCGGGTACAGGGTTTCTGATGACTGGGGCAACAACAAGGATGGCCTGATCATTATCAAGGCGGTGCAGAATGACAGGGAGATCAGGGCCATCGAGGCGCGAAAGAAAAGCAATCTGATTCGTCTGGCCTCGCTGCAACGCAGCGTTGTTCCCGGTCTGTCGCGACCGTTTAAAACGGCTATTGGTGTGGGACCCGTACCGCTCGGGATCAGGCTGGCCCGCAAAATACTGAAACCGGGGCAGGCGCGGATCGAGGTGATCAAGGCACCTGCGACGGGGCAATTGCGTCTCGCCAACAGGGTTCTGGGGGACGGTTCGTCCTTCGATCTGGTGAATCTGGCCAAACTGAGTTATCGTCCCGTTGTGGGCAGCGAAAACAAAACCGTCGAGGCAAAGCTTGTTGTTGCCACGCAATCTGTGCGCTCGCCGGTCATGCCGGTCAAATTCGTGCCGGCGATCCATCCGTGCGACCGTCTGGCCGGACAACCGTTTGACCTGCAAGGCGTCGCGCCCGGTGTTTACGCGCACCGGCTGGATGGGGCAAGGGCCGAAAAAGCCTGTCTTGAAGCGATGGCGGATTATCCCGGAACGGCACGGTTCATTTACCAGCTCGGACGGGCCAAACTGGCCCTCGGTCAGGCCCGTAAAGCCCTGGAGCTGTTTGAACTGGCGGCAAAGCTCGGTCATATCCGCGCCGATCATGCCATTGGCGTACTTTATGCCAATGGTGCCATCGGGGATGTTGATGAACGCAGGGCCAATGCCCATTTTGCCGTCGCAGCGCTCAAGGGCGATACCTACGCGATCTACAGTTACGGCAAACGCATATTCTATGGTCGCGGCGTCAAACAGGATCGAACCCGCGGCCTTGCCTTCATGCTACAGGCGGCAGAAATGGGACATACCTTTGCAATGAACGAACTGGGCCGTATTTTTCGTCTCGGGATCGGTGTGAAAAAAGATCCGAAAAGGGCTCTTCGCTTTTCAATGGCCTCGGCGTTGCGCAATGATATTTACGGATATAACAACCTGGCCGTGCATTTTCTTAACGGGATCGGTGTGAAAAGGGATGAAACAAAAGCACTGGCCTGGTTTTTGAAGGCCAACAGGGGTAAACATCCCGAAGCCGGGAACAATATTGGTCGCATGTATGAAAATGGCTGGGGCGTTCCCCGAAATCTCGAAATTGCGGCTGGCTGGTATGAAAAAAGTGCCATGCGGGGTAGTGCGTGGGCTGCCAATAACCGGGCCTGGCTGGCTCTCAACGGGCCGCAACAGCTGAGAGACAGTGCTCTGGCGGTCAAATATTTTGCCCTTTCCGCCGCGTTGCAACGCAATGAACCCAGCAAGCAGGCCCTGGCGCTGCTTGGCAAGATAAACGGACAGGCCAAACGCAAGGCCGTACAGCTTATTCTCGGGGAACTGGGCTATCCTGTTCGGCGCCGTGACGGCCACTATAACAAGGCGACGCGCCGGGCGATCCGTCGCTATATCAAAAAGCATGGCAATGTTCGCAGCGATGACACAGACCGGCTTCTGGCATCTCTTGCCAAATCCTGGTGGGTGAAAAACAAGCCAAGGTTTGACCTCTTCTAGACGAGTGCAAAAACCTTCAGAATGAACTTTTATTTAACATATCGTGCACAAGGAATATATCGATGACCGGAAAAACCAGATTATTTCTCGCAGGCCTGCTGGTCACGATGCTGATGGTTGCTAATCTTCCAGCAAGGGCCGGGGACGATGTGCAGCCCGACCAGACTTTCTGGAAGACGATCCGGGATACAACCCTGCCCGAGCTGTTCGAGATGTTTTTGAGGCGTTATCCCGAAAGTGTGTATCGCAGGGAAGCCGAACAGAAACTTCAGGCCCTGCGCGGCAATGCGGGTCACGGAGTGCTTCGGCAGGCCGATCAGTTGACGAGGCAGATACCTGAAAAGTCCATTCCGGCCCCGACCGTTGACCGTCAGGGGCAGGCGGCTGGCACAAGAGCACCGGCGCTTGCTGCCCCCGTCATGGCTGTCGCTCCCGCCTCACCCGGGAGTTCATATCCGATTGAGGCCCCGGCTGTTCCCTCTGCCAGCGGGCAACAACAGTTCCCCGAACCGGACACGCGTAAATCAGCGGCATTATCGCCTGATGATCATCCGCGAGGAACGCAGCAAGTCACTCAGGATACCATTATCCTTATTCAGCACAATCTCAACCGGGTGGGTTGCACAGTTGGCAAACTGGATGGAAAATGGGGAAGCAAAACGCAGGCATCAGCCAGCCGGTTCGCGCGAACGGTGGAGTTGCCGCTGGTGACAGCCATGCCCAACAATGATTTGCTTACGGTCCTGAAAACCTATGAGGAGGGAACCTGTGCGCCGCTCATCAAAGCCGGACCAAAGGCCAAAAGATGGAAAAAGACGCGAATCAGGCCCGCTGCTCGCAAGCGCTCGAAAAAATACAGGGTCAGGCGCAAAATAAAGACGACGAGAAAGAAAGTCGTCGTCAAGCGCAAGGTCGTACAGAAGAAAAAAAGGAAAGTCACCAAAAAACGGGTTGTCCGCAAGAAAGTCAAAACGGCTCACGTGTCGGGCTCGCACAAAAAGAAAAGAGTGGTGCGACGCAAAAAAAGAAAATCGAATAGCATACCAAAGGATGACGCCCTGTCGGTATTTCGGGCCGGTGTAGCCACAAGTGCTGCATTTGGTCGTCGCGGACGGGGCGGTAGCAATGGTGGCGGCGGACAATTCTCTGTCAGACGAAAGTAAACAACGCCATAACTGGAAAATGACGAATGACGCAGGGAACGGCCCGAATGGCCGGTTCCGCGGACCGGAAGAAGAGGTAAACAAAATGTTCAGAACACGATACGTCCTGCCTTGCGCCTTTGCGTTAATGATGATTGTGGGGGCACAGTCCCCCGTGGTTGCAAGGGATCTGACAGCCGGCGCTGAAAAGCCCGATCAGACTTTCTGGCTGACGATCCGGGACACAACCCTGCCCGATCTGTTCGAGATGTTTCTCAAGCGCTATCCCAAAAGCGTGCATCGCCGCGAAGCCGAACAGAAACTGAAAGCCCTGAGGCAGAATGACCAGCCGGATGCGATGGAGCAGGCGCGGCAATTGATCAAAAATCCGCACGGATCGAAGTCTGTTGTGAGATCTGTGGCCGCCCCGGCCTCCGCTTCAGCACCCAGGACGCGTGCTCCGGCGCTGGCCGCTCCCGTGCTTGCCCCGACTCCGTCTGCTGCCACGGCAGTTGCTCCGGTTGTA
>JALXEI010000180.1 GCA_027069645.1 Hyphomicrobiales bacterium | reverse complement strand
TTAAAATGATCTCCACACGTACTTTTGTACGTGCAAGATCATTTTGGCCGCGAATTGCAGCGCTTCTGGCATCCTGCGGACAGGGCATATTTGCTCCCCCGCTGCGTTGCAAGTTCTTGAAAAACCGGAAGGTTTCCTGCGAACTTGCACCTTGCGGGAAGACAAGTCTGCTCCTGCCATTTCGACTCTGTTTATGAATTTACGGCCTAGCCATTATGTTCCAGGTGAGCGTCAACAAGTGCCTTGTTGTACTGATTCAGTGCATCGACCTTAAGTGCCCACCCAACGATTTTATCAGGATTTTTCATATCAATAACGGCAATCCGGTCCAGTCCGGTACGATCAAATGCCCGCAAGGCCTGTTCGATGGTTGCTGTCAGTGGCAGCCATGCTCGTCCCTCTTCATCTCCTTCGTTAAAATTATCACTCTCATCCTCGCCAAGGGGGGTCATGAACTGGCTGACCAAAAGGGTATGCAATATATAGCGGTGCGGACCATCCTTGAGAAACAGGCCCCGCGTATTGAGTTGCCAGTGAAAGAAACTCTGACCAAGAAAAGCCCTGTGGATCGAGGTCGAAATGGAAACTGCCAGTAGCAGGGCAATGGTTACGTTATAATCCCCGGTAAGCTCAAAAGCGATGAGAACAGTTGAGATGGGCGCTCCCAGAATACTGGCCGCGACAGCCCCCATACCCGTTATGGCGTAAAGGCCGGTAGCGGAAGCCCACAGCGGGAAGAACATGGCCGCAACCAGACCAAAGGCCCCACCGGCCATTGCTCCCAGATAGAGCGAGGGCGAAAAAACACCGCCACCAAAACGGCTTGCCAGGGTGATCGCGGTTGCCAGAGCCTTTAGCAACAAAAGCTCAAGTAGCAGGGAAAGCGAAAATTGTTGTTTCAGAGCCGCATCGGTCGCATCATATCCAACGCCCAGTATCTGTGGATAAAATATAGCGATGCAACCAACCAGAAATCCGCCAACCACGGGTCGCAATATCAAAGGCAGGTCGTATGAGCGGGCAAGCCGGTCGATACCCATCAAAAGAAACTGAAATGAAATGGCAACGAAAGCGCAAAGCAGGCCCAGCAGTGCAAAGGCCGGAAATTCCCAGTTGCTGGCAATCTGATATTCGGGAATGACAAAGGCCGGAAAATTCCCGAGATGCGTGCGAACAATGACGGCCCCCAGAGAACTGGATATCGCAATAGGCACAAAGGCGCGCAGGGCATAGTGTCCCAGTATGACCTCATGGGCGAAAAGCACACCGGCAAGAGGCACATTGAAGGAGGCCGAAACGGCGGCAGCAACACCGCACCCCAATATTATCCGCCTGGCGCTTTTGGGAAGAGAAAAATGTCTTTCAACAAAAGAGGCCAGCGCGGCCCCCAGGTGCACAACGGGCCCTTCACGTCCGGCACTGGCCCCACTACCGAGTGACAATGCCGCGAGCAGGCCATTGGCCAAACCTTCGCGAAGAGAGATTTTTGAATTTTTTACGGCTTGCGCTTCTATAACGTCCGCAACACCACAAGCTCGCTTGCCAGGAAGAATCGTGACCAGCAGTCCTCCGGCAATCAGCCCGCCAAGGGTTGGGGCGGCGAGGAGTATATACCAGGGAAGTCTGTTGGCTGCCTCGAAAACCTGTTCTGAAGCTGTTCCCAGCCAGGGAAGCTGGAACCAGCCGATCATCAGACGAAACAGCAGAGCCAGATAGGCCGAACAGGTGCCGGCGACAACTGCAATCGCCCAGACCACAAGCTCCCTCGATTGTGCAAAACTGTCGAGGTTGGGTCTTATATTTTCAGTAAAAAAATCAAGGACGCGCTTACGACTGATCTTGCCATCAAGCATTCCGATTTCCTGCCTCGGTATCAGGACATATAAAATTTGGCCACCATCAACCGTTTACAGGAGTCGCCCGAAAAAACAACTCTTCCCCTGCAAAATAACAGGGAAAGAGTTGTTTTTCAGCTCGTGGAATACAGGAATATATCAGCCCGGACCGCTCTATTTGTCTGCGAGAGGAACCTTTGGAACGGTCCCGCCACCTTTCCCCTTGTTTGCTGGGCCTTTCTTCCTTGCGACCGTTTTTTTCGGGGCTGAAGATTTCGCAGGACGTTTCTTTTTCGCCTCACCAGCCGGTTTGGGGCGAGGGGCAGGCTTGAAAAATTCAAATCCGAGTTTCTTCTTTCCGTCCACCTTTTTGAGAATGACCCTTACAGTCCCGCCGTTTTGCAGCTTGCCAAACAGCAGTTCTTCCGCCAGCGGTTTTTTGATGTGCTCCTGAATAACCCGCGAAAGCGGCCTCGCACCATAGCGCTCGTCATATCCCTCCGTGGCCAGCCAGTCATTGGCTTCGTCACTCAGTTCGATTGTGACATTGCGTTCCCCAAGCTGGGCTTCAAGCTGGAAAACAAACTTTTCGACAATTTTTGCGATGACCTTTTTCGACAGTCCCGCGAACGAAACGACAGCGTCAAGACGGTTGCGAAACTCCGGCGAGAACAACCTGTTGATGGCCTCTTCATCCTCCCCTTCGCGCTTGCTGCGATTAAAACCAATAGGAGGCTTTGCCATATCTGCCGCCCCGGCATTTGATGTCATGATCAGTATGACATTGCGGAAATCGACCGTTTTGCCATTGTGATCTGTCAGTTTCCCGTGATCCATGACCTGTAGCAGAATATTAAACAGATCCGGGTGCGCTTTCTCGATTTCATCGAGAAGCAAAACGCAATGAGGATGCTGGTCAATCCCGTCGGTCAGGAGGCCGCCCTGATCAAAACCGACATAGCCGGGAGGGGCACCAATCAGTCGTGATATTGTGTGGCGCTCCATATATTCGGACATGTCAAAGCGCAGCAGCTCGACGCCAAGGAGAGACGCCAGTTGACGGGCCACCTCCGTTTTACCGACACCGGTCGGCCCGGAGAACAGATAGCTGCCGATGGGCTTTTCGGGTTCGCGCAGACCGGCCCGCGCCAGTTTTATGGCGCTGCCAAGGGCCTCAATGGCCTTGTCCTGTCCGAAAACAACCCTTTTCAGATCTCGATCAATATTGCGCAGCACAGTCGCATCATCCTTGCTGACCGATTTCGGCGGGATGCGTGCCATACGTGCAATTGTGACTTCCACTTCCCTGACACCGATTTTCTTTTTGCGCTTGTCTGCTGGCAGCAACATCTGGGATGCGCCGGTTTCATCAATGACATCAATCGCCTTGTCAGGCAATTTGCGATCATGGATATATTTTGCCGACAGTTCTACAGCCGTTTTCAGGGCCGGTGTCGTATACTGTATCTTGTGGAATTCCTCGAAATAGGGTTTCAGCCCCTTGAGAATATCGATCGTGTCCTCAATCGTGGGTTCCTTTATGTCAATCTTCTGAAAACGACGGACCAGCGCCCTGTCTTTTTCGAAATGCTGACGATATTCCTTGTAGGTGGTCGAACCGATGCAGCGCAGGGACCCCGACTGCAAGGCCGGTTTTAACAGATTGGAAGCGTCCATTGCACCACCGGATGTGGCGCCGGCACCGATCACTGTGTGGATTTCGTCAATGAAAAGAATGCCACCCGCATAATTCTCAATTTCCGACATGACCGCTTTCAGCCGTTCCTCAAAATCGCCGCGATAACGCGTGCCGGCCAGCAATGACCCCATATCAAGCGAAAATATTGTACTGTGTTCCAGCACCTCGGGCACTTCGCCACGCACAATCAGACGGGCCAGACCTTCGGCAATGGCGGTTTTCCCGACACCGGGATCTCCGACGAAAAGCGGATTGTTTTTTTGCCGACGGCACAACACCTGTATGGTACGCTCGATCTCCTCGGCACGACCGATGAGCGGATCAATCCGACCGGAGCGGGCTTTTTCATTGAGGTTGACGCAATAGGTATCAAGGGCATCATTCGATTTTCCCCTGGTTTCCGTTCCAAACCCGGTATTTTCCTCTTCAATCCCGCTTATATGCCGCGGCTCGGACATGTCATCGCGCTTCGCTATACCGTGGGAGATATAGTTGACCGCATCAAAACGCGTCATATCCTGCTCTTGCAAGAAGTAGGCTGCATGGCTTTCACGCTCTGCAAAAATGGCGACCAGCACATTGGCGCCTGTGACTTCCTCGCGTCCGGATGACTGTACGTGAATAATCGCCCTGTGAATAACTCTCTGAAAACCGGCCGTTGGCTGAGCCTCGTGATTGTCATCGGTCACAACAATGCCGTTCAACTCGGTTTCAAGGTAATGTTTTACCTTTCCCCGCAATTCGTCAATGTTGACCATACAGGCCCGCATGACTGCGGCAGAATCCCTGTCGTCAATCAGGGAAAACAGCAGGTGCTCCAGGGTGATAAACTCGTGATTATACTCGTTGGCATATTCCAGTGCCCGGTGGAGCGCTTCTTCAAGATTTGTCGAAAATGACGGCATCTAACCTCGCCTTTATTTGCTACTCTTTCTCCATTGTACATTGCAATGGATGTTCATTTTGTCTGGCGATATTTAACACCTGAGACACCTTGGTTTCGGCAATCTCGTAGGTAAACACACCACAAACCCCGACCCCGCTGCGATGGACCTGCAACATTATACCGGTTGCTTCACTTCTGGATTTGTTAAAATACTGTTCCAGTACAAAAATAACGAAATCCATCGGGGTATAGTCATCATTCAGCAACAGTACCTTGTAAAGCCTGGGCTTTCTTGTCCTTGCACGCGGCTTTGTAATGACATCGGTACCGGTGCTGCCACCTTGTCCATTTTTCCTGTTGTCATTACCACCGGCCATTTCCGGATCATTCTGCAAGCCCGGAAGCGGATTCGACCCGAAACCGCCCAATGGTGGCATTCCCCTTTCGTTCTTCGTCATGCTCATTCTTTATAACATTGCTCCAGCCGGGATACCCGAATTTACAGTTTGGTCCATTGTACACCATTTTCAAGCCAATTTCATACCACAGCACGATTATTTTTGTTTTTGGCCGATATGAACTGATAACATGTAGAGTGCCCGCTCCAAAGCGTGTTTCTGCTCCATAGTTGACAGCGTGACCGCGCGCGGCAGAAAACGGGGGCGACCGCGTGAACGGCCATCATTCTCGCTTCCCTGGATCAACCTTGATCCGCAAAATCAAAAATTTTGCCTCGTCATCGATGCGCTGCCTTGTCCATTTTAACCAGCCCCGTCTTTAACCGTTTAATAAGCATGCATCACTTATCATCACTCATGTCATCTGGTGGATGAATTGTGATTTTTTCAGGGCAAATGAACATTCCGTTATGCTTGTCATACTCCTGTCAAGAACGAACCGATTTGTAGGGTAAAAGGTGCGTTCACCTGTCGGACACAGTTCGCTTTCACGTCGTATCCGGCACCGGCATTGCGATTTGAGCGCTTTGGACAATCAGTCGAATTCAAGAGGGACTATCCTGTTATGTGGTGTAGGTTAAGGGTCAATCGAGTGCCGGAGTTCGTTGCAAAAAAACTGATCTCCGCAATAATTGCCATATCCGTTGTTTCTGCCTGTTCTGTGACAGCAAGTGCCAATTCAAAATATGCGGCCATCGTCGTTGATGGAAACACCGGCAGGGTCCTGCACGCGAGCAATGCCGACGCGCCGCGCTATCCGGCATCCCTTACAAAAATCATGACCCTTTATATCCTGTTTGATTATCTGAAAAAAGGTCGCCTTTCCGACAAGACAAAATTTTATGTAACGCCCCATGCGGCGGCACAGGCACCCTCGAAGCTTGGCCTTAAAGCGGGCTCTTATATTATGGTAAAGGATATTATCGGGGCGCTTGTCACCAAATCAGCCAATGACGCCGCGGCTGCTGTTGCTGAAAACATTGCCGGCAGTGAAGCGAAGTTTGCGCGTCTCATGACACGCAAGGCCCGTGCGCTTGGCATGAACAACACCGTCTATAAAAATGCGTCCGGTCTGCCAAACAGGCTGCAACGCACGACTGCGCGGGATATGGCAAAACTGTCAATGCGGATCATGAATGATTTTCCGCGCTATGCAAAAGCATTCAAAACGCGCCGCTTCAGATATCGTGGTCGCTCATATCGCAACCATAATGGTCTTTTGTTTTCCTACAGGGGGACGGAAGGTATCAAAACCGGCTACACACGCGCATCGGGTTTCAATCTTACATCCTCTGTAAAACGCGGCAACAGGCATTTGATTGCCGTGGTCATGGGCGGTCGATCTGCCCGCAGCAGAAATGCTGAAATGAGGCGGCTGTTAAACAGATATTTCCCGAAAGCCGTCGCCATGACACGCAAGAAACCCCTTGCTGTGAGAATGGCCAGTATGGATCCCGCAGCAGCGCGCTCCCGCATCCGTTATACAAGTGCTGTCACAACCTCAACATCCTGGAAAAAACGTCAACCCGAAGGGGCATCCATTATCAAAACCTCTCTGGCGTCAAGGTCGTTCGGCATCGGTCAGTTTACCGGCAGCAGTACACGCAAGGGCTATGATATTCAGATTGGTGCCTACGAAGACCGCAATATCGCCGTCGGCAAGCTGACAAAAACCAGGGCCGAAGCTTCGGATATTCTGAATGGACATCAGCCCTATATCATGCGTTTCAGCAAGAATGGTGTTAACTATCATCGGGCCAGGTTTGCCGGTTTTTCCTCCCGGAGTGGTGCTGCCAATACCTGTGAACAGCTCAAAAGAAAAATGAAGCTGAGTTGTATTGTCATGATCCCGTAAACCCATCTACAACTGATAGAAAAGTTTTACCAATCCCCCACCATATTCAAGACTTGTGGGGATTACCTGAGAATCGTCCCTGGAGCAATCAATGACTCCGCCGGTTGTGATTTCACGGGACTATGGGGTTCCTGATAACAAATCCTCCCAGAAAGCAACGCACGTGATTTGCTTTTAAAAGCCGTTGTTTTTTTCTGGGGGATTTCCAAGCTCCCCCTTTGCACACGTCCATCGAACTTGCATGCACCATCGCATATTTCACCGCAGCCACGTATGTTTTCAAGTTTTGTTGACATGGTCAATCAACAGAACCGGTTGTTAACGGGTCCATTTCACCACTTCTCGCCATATTCAGTCGCAGTTCCCCGACATCGAACCATTTTCCTTTTGGCAAAAGACGACTATGAAGATATGACCAGTTTTCCGAAGAATTTATCAGCGTATAGAAATTACCCGCTGTTGGTGAAACATAGAGCATGGCAGCCACGGCAACGATCATTGCGAACGCTGAAAACGGATTTTTGTAGTCAAAAAGTTTCAGAGCAGTTCCGAAAGATCGCTTGACCCTGTTGCCCGCAAAGTCGATGCTGTAGAGTTCATCGAGGATCAGGTGGGTGAGCGCACCGATAAAGATAACGCCTCCCCCCATCCAGGCAACCGTATCCGACTTTTCAAGCAGATTATAAAATATCGCCACGCCGGCGACACTAAAAAATATGTTTGCAAGGAAGGAATGAAAAATACCGCGGTGCACTGTAAATTCATTAAACAGACGCCACAAAAGATAGCGTACAGAAATATAAATCGACAGCCATAAAATGCACAACTCGGCAATGGACAAAAATTGCGAATAGTGAAAAAGCGCAATGAAAGCAAAGAAAATCCCAAAACCGCCAAAAACGGCTCGCGATTGCCTGGAACTCTCCAGGTCAATATCGGGCATGATACTGCCCATCGTTCCCGCTATTGTGAGAAACATCGCATCATTTGGCGTCACGACAGCAGCCGCCATCGCGATCGTGGAAATCACGCCGCTGGTCAAAACACCCACGGTAATATGTGTCTGAAAATTGGCCACCTGCCCTGCCCTCCTGCAACATTTGAGTTCTCACAGGTGTAGAGGGATGTCGCCTAAGATTCTGTTAACGCCTGTTGCCGGTATTACGGATACGCGCCGGTCTGCCTGTGTTTCCTGTATCTTCGCTTTGATTTTGGCAGTTTTTGAAATTGTCGATTTCGGACGGAATTGTTGAAATCGAATATCTGTCGAAAAACACCCGGTGTCAGCAGGGAAACCGGATTGACGATTACGGTTGGCTTCGCCGTCGGACCTTCAATTGCGAAGGTCACACCAAAAACACCTTCGCCCTGGCGGCCAACCAGAAGTTCGTTAAGAACCGGAATTTCACCGATAGCCGAATTCAATCCATAGAGGGGCACATAGGTACCGCCCAGTTTCATCCGTTCGGTCCGAAAGTCAATCTTGCCCCGCAGGGTCGCACCAATGATCGGCCCGTTT
The DNA here is from genome assembly GCA_027069645.1 of Hyphomicrobiales bacterium. GTDB lineage: Bacteria > Pseudomonadota > Alphaproteobacteria > Rhizobiales > JAKIUO01 > JAKIUO01. The sequence continues at coordinate 9,159 of JALXEI010000180.1, read as the reverse complement.
ACATAGGAGTCATGGAGAATAAACTGACCATCACCATAGGAAAACGGGGCTTTAAGCTGATCAAAACGAAAGCGCGTACGCATTATTCTTGCTCGTCGGGAACGAGACTTGCCTTTCTGCCGTGACCCTATCAGATCATTTTTGAAAATGTCAGATGAACCAGGCTTTCGTTCAAGCTTCCTGGCCCCGATGACGTCGAAATCCTTAACCCACAATGTCCCGCTTTTTTCAGAGGTGCCCCGGGGATCCATATCAACCACAAGAGACAACAGGCCACCCTGAATATTCGGATAGAGCCCCACCATTCTGAACGTCGCGCCGGCGTCTCTGCTCTCCGCCTTCAGGATGCGTTTGCCATTTGTTGCAGATTCAAGACGCACGGCTATTGAAGATTGGCCGTTAAGGAGACCTTTGAAATCAAGCCGGTTTATCCTGCCATTGCGTTTGTAGAGATCCAGTTGTCCCCCGCTTACATACGTCCCCTTTCCACCGGTCACTTTCCTGATCCTCGCATGCAAATCAAAGTCGGGACCGGTAGACGCCTTCACGGATGATGTTTTTTTTCCTGATTTTTTGAGTAAACGCGAACGCAGTAATTGCAATCCCCTGACGGTATCGATATCGGCAACAAGCTTCACAAGGCCATCACTGCCGCGTTTGCCATTTAAAGACATTTTTTCAATTCCCTCGAATGAAACTCTGGAAAAAGAAAATCTGTCAAGACGGCCGGTTTTACCGTCAAGAACAAGCCCGCCTTCGACAACCATTTGATCACTCACGAAATCGAGATTGTGAAATGACAGCTTGCCTGAACGCCTTTTACCCACATCAAACTGCAAAACGGCCGGTATCCCTGGCACCTTTGACCATCCTGCCGCTGTAAAGTCGACTTTCGCATCGGTAAGGTCAGCACGAACTGTTACATTTTCGGTGTCTTTTTTTCCCTGGGAGAATGTGACAACAACAGGTATATCCCCCTTCACAGTTTCATTGACAAAACCAAGACCAAGCTGCTTGCGTTCGGATTTGCCAAGGATTGCGGTCAGCCGAACCGGAGGCTGACGTTGCCTGCTCGCCCCCAGAATATGTTGCGCATTCAAACGAACAGGCAATCCATGAACGACAATGCCCCCTTCTATATCGACGGCTTTCCTGCTCAGTTTGACATTTACAGTTCCCCCTTCAACCGAGAAATCTCCAAAGATATTTTTGCTTTTCAAATCCCCGATCCGCAGATCGCCACCAGGAACGATATCGCTAAACTGAACATCTTTAACAAGCGGGATATGCATGGTCACCACACCCTTGACCTTGCCATCAATGCCCGAGGCCACCAAACCTTTGTGCGGGCCACTGCGCGGTGCCATTCGATCAACCAGTCCGGCAATATCCCTGACGGTACCGGCTATCCGGAAACTCAGGTCTGAATCCGGGTGTTTCTGTCGCAAATCGGATATGCTGTAATTGCCATGTGACAGCCTGACAAGGTGTCCGTCATCTGTGTCTATACGTCCGCGCGGAATATCCACGGTCAACTGACGACCTGAAATTCGAACTTTGGCATCCGGAACCGAAACCGGCAGGTTGCCCGGCAGAATCTGAACGACAAGGTCCTGCAAAACAAAACGGGCATCGATCATTTCCGGACCGGGATCAGCACCCCCAGGCAGCTTCGCCAGCACGTTCGATGGCAGAGCGATTTTAAAATTACCAGTCACCAGCTTGCCATCCTGGATATTTTCCCCGACCCATTTTCGCGCACCGGTCGCCAGCATTCCCGGCCACAATCGTTTCAGAACAGGTATGGACGCACCCGATATATGTCCTTTTACAAACAGGCCGGGATTTGTTGATACCGTCTCGATACGGCCTTTCATTCTGAACACCGTATTTCCGGCACGCAGATAGAAATCGGCTATGTTCACTTCATCCTGATCCGGAGAATATATTCCCGTCATCCACCATTCATCAACAATCATGGGCCCGAGCTGAAAATCATCGGCTGCCAGTCTTGTTTCACTTCCCTTGAAAGCAAATTTAAACCGGGTCGTTTTATTTCCCGGGTTGTCAGCACCAATCACACCGGAAAGCAAAGTCCGGTTTTTTCCCCAGCGAAAGGGAGAGGGAAGAATGTGCAGTTCGTTTCCCTTGCGGGAATAGGCCAGTTTCAGATCACCTGAATCGAGTCTGAAATCCTCGATACCATCCTCATTGATATCGAGCCAGGGGATTAAAATGCGTCCCGCTGCCAGACGAATATTGGCAAAAGCACTCTGCAATTCACCGACGCTGTTCAGTTTCGCATTTACCTTGCCACCAAATGGAATACCAAACAGTCTCAGTTTTTCGATCTCCGGTAACAGGTGATGCAGAGACTCAGGAGAAATTTCTCCGAACCCCAGATCCAGCATCAAACCCTTTGTCTTTTCAGATTGTTTAGTCTGAAAACGGATTTTCCAGGGGGGGATATTCTCTCCATTTTCACCAATACCGAGCTTACCGAACCCGCGAATCAGACTGCCTTTTCGACCGTGTTTCAGATCGATAATAAAATCGGGCATCTTCCATGAATATTTTTTCTCTCCACTAAAAAAATTCACGGTCGCATCACGCACACCGAATTGCGTGAGGTAGGACGTTGTATTGCGATGGGCTCTTGCTTCTTCAAAAGCGGCAGCAACGGCCTTCATGATCTGAATTTTGCCACTACTGGATGACACCACCGGGCGCCCTTTGTTCTCCTTTTGTGAATCTCCGGCCTCTTTCAACAACTCGCCAATAAAATCTCCACTTTTCCCGACCCGGGGATAGGAGAAGGAAAGTCCGTTTGTCTCGCTGTATGAAATTTCAAGTGTCGGCCTGATAAACACCACCTGGCTCGGCGCAATACGTCCCCACATCAGGGCACGACCATTCAGATCGACAGCGGCCAGCGGCGCATTGGCGATGGCCTCGCCCTCGCGATTGTACAGGACAATATTGCGCAAGCGAAAATGCACTCCGGGGCTGTGCGTATTTTTACCAACAAAAGCACTGCTGATTTTGACCGAAAGGCCTGACAGCTGTTCATTTATAGCTCTCTCCAGCGAGGGCACAACAAAGTCAAGGTCGATCGCCCCCTTTTCAAGGCGGTAGTAGAAAGCGCCCAGTACCATCGCACCAAGAACAATGACACCAACCAGCAATTCAATTGACACAATCAATGTGCGTCGTACGGGTGTGCGCATATCGCGCAACGTGACGGGCGGGGTAACAAGGCTTGTGATGGTTCTGCCCGTCCGGTGCGCTCCCCCGGCTATTTCCGGCTTTTTGGTATGCTTGACGATACGATGGATCATTGGATTCCAGTTTGAATATACCCCTGCAACAACACGCCTGGCTACCAGGTTATATCAGGCATCTGCAAGCTGCAAAGATCAGAATACACACCTGCCCGGCCTGTGACAGACACCTGCCCGCCACAAGTCCGCCCGCCTTCCCCGTACCCGCATTCCCGTTCACCTCTCTACAGGGTGAAGGACGGGTTTGACAATATTGACACAAATGGTTACCGCACAGGAAACAGGATGCCATTTCCATCAACGCCGATACGGCGCATATGATTCCTATATGGACCTGTCAATATGGACCAAAGCATGACAGGAGACAGCTATGTTGAACGAAGGTGATCTCGCCCCCCCTTTCCGGCTCACGACCGATAGTGGGTCGATCATTGATTTGAGCTCACTCGCAGGTGCGCCGGTGGTCATTTATTTTTATCCAAAAGACGATACCAGCGGATGCACGAAAGAAGCTGTTGGTTTTACACAAAAGCGTGCGGCATTCGATGATCTTGGTGCAAAAATCATCGGTATTTCCCCCGATTCTGTCGAAAAACACCAGAAATTCAAAAAAAAGCATGATCTCGATATTATACTGGCTGCCGATGAAGACCGGGAGGTCGCAAAACTCTATGGTGTCTGGGCCGAAAAGAAAATGTATGGCCGCACCTATATGGGCATTGTCCGCACGACTTTTCTGGTTGACCGCTCGGGAAAAATCGCCCGAATATGGAACAGGGTCAGAGTAAAAGGACATGCAGAAGCCGTCCTTGAAGCAACCGAAAGTCTGTGAAATATAATCATATGCAGACCTGCGGAGCCGCTTTCGCCTCTGGCAGCGCATGTCCAGAAACAACCGGAGTGCGAGAAAATCGAAACACTTGGCCATTTTGCCCAAAACATACTCAAGGAGAGCTCGCCCGAAGGCAAAACTGTTCTGGCGGAAAAAGCGGCTCGCGCCTGGTCTTCAGGTTCTCTCCCGGTATCCCGTCCCGGATGGCACCCTGATCTTCCGGACTTTCCGGCCAGGCCCTCGAAACCGGAATTGCGCCCCGCACGCGAAATGCCTCGACGACGGGTTGGCAGTCAAAAGGGAATGATCGCCCTTGTCCATTCGCTCGCTCATATTGAACTCAATGCCATCGATATGGTTTTCGATATGATCGCCAGGTTTTGTCAGATGGATCTTCCCCGCACTTTTTGGGACGAGGCCGTAAAGGTCGGCCTTGATGAGGCCAGGCATTACGAGATGATCAGTCGGCGCCTTGAAGAACTCGGGTCATTCTATGGCGATTTGCCCGCACATGGCGGCTTGTGGGACGCCACCATCGCAACGCGCCATGACCTTCTGGCACGGCTCGCCATTGTCCCGCTCGTCCTTGAAGCGCGCGGCCTTGATGTCAGTCCATCCATGATGCACCAGGTCAGATCTGCCGGGGATGAAGCAACGGCTGATATCATCAACAAAATTTATATTGATGAAATCACCCATGTTGCTTTTGGTATAAAATGGTTCGAATATATTTGCGCTGCACAGGATGTTAATCCACACACAAAATACAGAAGCCTCGTCAAAAAATATTTTCGCGGCCCCCTGAAACCCCCTTTCAATGAAATGGCACGTACACAAGCCGGTCTTACCGCTGACTACTATCAATTTGACATGAAACCGGCCGGGCCGGATCATGCCTGATTTCCCGACTGTTGCGACAATCGACATGCCACGACATAATTATGCTATAATTTTCTGGCCTTTTCTGCACAGTCATTGCTCCGGTGGTGACTTGAGGGGAATAACAACTTATGATGGCTGTACAGGTGCGTATTAACCGATTTTAATCTGTGAAATGCACTTTGGTATTCTTTTTGCGTGTGTTGATTTTGTCGATGCCAAAATATCGAAGACAGCAATGTCTTCCCAGGGTGGTTTTTAGCGGGGCTGATACACGCAATATTCAGCCATCATTCAGTTCGGAGGTTTTGAATCAGTTATGTTCACAAAAAAAACAGAAAAAGGAACGGGAGGAGTAGCAATGTCCAGTCCAGTAACAACACCGGCACCCGGTCCGGTTTCTGCGAAACCGGCAACACCTGCCCCCATCTCGAAGGCGCCTGCCGCCGGGACCGCCAAGCCGGCACCATCCATTGGTGGCGGAAAATCCATACCTTCCATTTTTGCCGGTGATATCAGCATAACCGGCAACATCCATTCCGATGGCGAAATACAGGTGGATGGCAAGGTTGAAGGGGACATCAAGTGCACCTCTCTTATTGTTGGTGAAAATGCCAACATTTCCGGTGGTGTGGTCGCCGAAGACGTCGTCGTTCGCGGCAAGGTGAACGGCTCCATTCGCGGCATACGTGTTACACTTGAAGCCACTTCCGAAGTCGAGGGCGATGTCTATCACAAAACCCTGGCCATTGAGCAAGGGGCCTATTTCGAAGGCAAATCCCGCCGTCAGGATGACCCCATAGGAAGCGCCCCCAGCAAGGCAGCAGGATCGCCTGTATCCGCAACGGCCAATGGATCCGGTGCAAATATCAACTAGCCTCCCGGGGATTTACAAACAGAACAACGCCCCCGCATTTCTCCATGCAGGGGCGTTGGTGTTTGTTGTCAATCTTCCGATATGTTCTCTGTGACACCGCCAACCCGCTGGGCAAGTGCTGCCGAAATAAACGGATCCAGATCCCCGTCCAGAACAGCTGGCGGATTGGTACTTTCCACACCGGTTCGCAAATCCTTGACCATCTGATAGGGTTGCAGGACATAGGAGCGTATCTGATGTCCCCAGCCGATCTCGGTCTTTTGGGCGGCCTCCGCCTGTGAGGCTTCTTCCCGTTTTTTCAACTCTTCCTCGTAAAGCCTTGCCCGCAACATCGACCAGGCCGTATCCCTGTTTTTATGTTGAGACCTCTGGGACTGGCACTGTACGACAATTTTGGTCGGGATATGAGTGATACGTACCGCGCTGTCTGTCGTATTCACATGCTGGCCCCCTGCCCCACTGGCCCGATAGGTATCAATGCGACAGTCACTCTCGTTGATTTCAATCTCGATATTGTCATCAACCACCGGATAAACCCAGACGCTGGCAAAACTTGTATGTCGGCGGGCATTGGAGTCAAATGGCGATATTCGCACAAGTCTGTGAACGCCGGACTCGGTCTTCAGCCAGCCATAGGCGTCTTCGCCGCTGATTTTCAGGGTCGCGGATTTGATACCGGCCTCTTCCCCGGCGCCGGTTTCCATGATTTGCACCTTGTAGCCGTGTTGTTCTGCCCAGCGTATATACATGCGCATCAGCATTTCAGCCCAGTCCTGCGCTTCTGTACCTCCGGCACCGGCATTTATTTCCAGATAGGTGTCATTGCCGTCCGCTTCGCCCGACAACAGGGCCTCGGTTTCACGCCGCATGGTTTCGGTTCGCAGTTTTTCAAGCGCCTTTTCGGCTTCCGCGATCAGATCCTCGTCTCCCTCATCCTCGGCAAGGGAAATCATCTCGATATTCTCGTCCAGTTCACGTTCAAGTCGTTCAAAGGCATTTATGGCCGATTCCAGCCGCTGTCTTTCACGCATGACCTTGCGCGCCAGCATCGAATCCTGCCAGAAGTCAGGATCTTCGGTCTGGTCGTTCAGCTTTTGCAGTCGATCTTTGGCTGTGTCCCAGTCAAAGATGCCTCCTCAGGAGCGCAAGTGACCCCCTGATTTCATCAATCAATGTTTGTGTTTCCGCGCGCACGTCGTCAATCTCCCATTCCTGCAGAAAGCTCCAAGGCACTTTATGGCGCGCCTTGAAAACGAATTCAAGAGATTAAAAATTTCGGGTTTTCAGGTCCGGTGTGACCTCCGGAAACCTCCCGTTCCGACAAACGCTAATAGAGATCACGTCCGGATGGCGAGACAAACTCCTGGCCATCTCCGCCGGTTGCCCAGCCATCTATTGATGAGGGATCCGGAGGTGTTGTTCCGGGCTTAAAGGCTTCCAGAATCGCATTGGGGTCATCTCTTGAAGCTCGCACACCGGTCTTGCGATTGATGCGGACCAGCCGAATACCCGGAGGAATGCGGAAAGGAATGGCTTTTTTCCCTTTGGTTTCCATTTTCATGAAATCCCGAAAGGCCGGCGCCGCAACATGCCCTCCTGTTTCGCCGCGCCCCATCGGGGTCGGATTATCAAATCCCATAAAGACACCTACGACGAGATCAGGGGAAAACCCCATAAACCAGGCATCGCGTTCATCATTTGTCGTGCCGGTCTTGCCCGCGAGAGGGATACCCGGCAGGGCGCGACCGATACGAATACCGGTTCCTCTTTTGACAACCCCTTCCATCATTGACGTGATCTGGTAAGCGGTATGCGGATCGATAATCTGTTTGCGCGTATCTTTGAGTTCGGGTTCGGGCTGGTTATGCCAGTCTTCAGCCTTGCACGCCTTGCAGGCACGATCATCATGGCTATACAGCGTCTTGCCATAGCGATCCTGAATTCTGTCAATAACGGTTGATTTGACCTTGTGACCACCATTGGCAATCATGCAATAACCCGTCGCCAGACGCAGCAATGTGGTCTCGCCGGCTCCCAGAGACATGGAAAGCACCGGCAACAAATGATCATAGACGCCAAAGCGACGGGCATATTCGGCAATCACCGGCATGCCCAGATCCCGCGCCAGACGGACGGTCATCAGATTGCGCGACCGCTCGATACCAATCCGAAGGGTTGAGGGGCCATAAAATTTCTTGCCGTAGTTCTGCGGACGCCAGACCCCCTGTCCCCCGCCCTGTTCAATGGCAAGGGGCGCATCAAGAATAACCGTTGCCGGTGAATAGCCGTTATCCAGTGCCGTGGCGTAGACAAACGGTTTGAAAGCCGAACCCGGCTGGCGCATGGCCTGGGTGGCGCGGTTGAAATTGCTTGCAGCAAAACTGAACCCGCCCACAAGCGCCTTGATACGGCCGGTATGGGGATCCATAACGATAATCCCGCCGCTGATTTGCGGAATTTGCATCAGCCGCCATTGTCCGGCAACATCCTTCAGTGTCAGTGCTTTTCGTTTTCCCTTTGCAGGGCGCGGGAGTCGCGGTGCCACATATATGATATCGCCCACCTTCAGAACATCCGAAACACTTTTGGGGCGCTTGCCCTTCGTTTCGATCCGTTTTCCTTTTTTGGTGATTCTGACTTTCAAAAGCTTGCGGGCCCACCTGACCTCTGCAAGGGGAATAATCCCGGTTTCCCTTTTCAGCTCCGGCTTTCCGGATTTTAAAAGATGAGGGCGCAAACCGACTTTTGCAGCTTCTTTTCCCGTTTCCAGCACCACAGCCTGACGCCAGGGCTGAATATCCGTATATGTTTTTTCAATCGACCTGAAGACCGATGCCCAGTCTCCTTTCGGAATTTCGACATTGGTGACAGCACCACGCCAGCCATGTCGTCGGTCATAGGCGACCATGCTGTCCACAAGGGCTTTTTTGGCCATTCTCTGCATCCGCGGATCGAGGGTCGTTCGAACGGACAGCCCGCCCTCATAGAGTTTTTTCTCACCATATCGGGCTATAATCTCGCGCCGCACTTCCTCGGCAAAATATTCAGCCGCAAAGATACGCGCCCCGAACGGTCGCGGATTGACATCCAGCGGCTTTTTTTGAGCCGCTTCGGCTTCCTCTTTCGTTATGTAACCATTGATGCGCATGCGGTCGAGAATCCAGTTTCGCCGGGTGATCGCACGCTTTGTCTTGCGAAACGGGTGGTAATTGTTGGGAGCCTTGGGCAAGGTGGCCAGATAGGCCATCTCGTGAATATCGAGTTCCTTGAGAGACTTGCCAAAATAATTG
>JALXEI010000179.1 GCA_027069645.1 Hyphomicrobiales bacterium | reverse complement strand
CGGTTTGTGCATCTGCCTTTTGCGCCGTTTCGGCGGCCTTGCGGGCGGCAATGGCGGCCTTGCGCGCCTGTTGTTTGGCGCGTTTGGCAGCGGCCTTCTTCTCGTCGCGTTTCTTTCGTTCGTCAGACAGTTTTTTGAGCCGTGCAGCACGCTCCATCTCGCGGCGCATCTCCGCCATTTCCCCCTTGCCGTGATTGAAATACTGCACCAGCGGAATATGGGACGGGCAGACAAAGGAACAGGCCCCGCACAAAATGCAATCCCCCAGCCCCGCTTCTTCGGCAGCCTCGATTTTGCCGTTGCGCACAAGGCTGGCCAGTTCCAGCGGCTGAAGACCACAGGGACAGGCGCTGACACACGCACCGCAGCGGATACAGGGGCGATGACGTCCCGGATGCATCTCCGAACGGGTCAGCGCCAGAACGCCATTGGTTCCCTTGGTCACCGGCACATCGGTATCGGAAACGGGCATCCCCATCATCGGGCCTCCGGCAAGAATTTGCGCCGGTTCCGATTTGAGGCCGCCGCACATGGCCAGCAGGTCGGATATTTTTGTACCCGGCAAAACCTCGTAATTGCCCGGCCTGCGAACGGCCCCGCCCGAGACGGTGACAATGCGCGAGATCAGAGGCTGACCGAAACGCACCGCCTCGTGCACCGCATGGGCCGTGGCGATATTGTTGACCAGAAAACCGAGCGCCGCAGGCAACCCGCCCGAGGGCACTTCGCGCCCTGTCAACACCTTGACGAGATGTTTTTCCGACCCCATCGGATAGGCGGTTGGCACCGCAACAACCTCGATTTCAGGCAGAGCCGCCGCGGCCTTTTGCATCGCCGCAAGTGCCTCGCCCTTGTTGTCCTCGATGGCGACCAGCACCCGCGGCACCCCGAGAAGGGTTTGCAGAATATGGATACCATCGACAATATTTGCGGCCCCCTCGCGCATCAACCGGTCATCGGCGGTCAGATAGGGCTCGCACTCGGCGCCGTTGATCAGCAGGGTATGAAGGGCCCGCTGACGACGGGCCTCAAGTTTGGCGGCTGTGGGGAACATCGCGCCCCCCATACCGACAATGCCGCATTGATGAATGCGCCGGGCCAGTTCATCGGGCGAGGCTGTTGCCGGATCAAGGGGCGCAAGGCGCTCCCCCCACCGGTCCGCACCGTCCGGTTCAAGGGTTACCATCATTTCCGGCAGGCCGGAAGGATGGGGGGCCCGCTGCCGGTCAATGGCGACCACTGTTCCAGAGGTCGGGGCATGAACCGGTGCCGACAGGGCATGTTTGCACACTTCCTCCCCCGCGCACATGCCCAGCACCTGCCCCTTGTCAACATGCTGACCGACTTCCACCATTGGCCGAACCTCGATACCGATATGCTGAAGCATGGGCAGTGACAGGGAGGGCGGCAAAGGCAGCTTGCGGATGGGGTCTGAAGCGCTCAGAGCCTTGAAACCCTGCGGGTGAACACCCCCCTTGATGCGAAACAGTTTCATTTCATTCCGCTCCCTGCGAAAGCTCATATTGAGGCGAGGGAGGCATAGGCCATGTCCAGTTGCGAGGACTGTCAGCCCGCGCAGCCACCGGAATCATTTCAATACATTCCGTTGGACAGGCCTCGACACAATCACCGCCGCCGACACAGGAATCGGCAATAACCGTATGCACATATTTCGGGGCGCCAACAATACAATCGGTGGGACAGACCAGTATGCATTTTGTGCAACCGATACAGCGTTCTTCATGCACAAAGGCAACCACAGGCTCGCGGTCCATCTCGTCAAGATCGACCTCGACCTGAAGCTTGTCGGCCAGCCTTGCGGCCAGTGCGCGCCCCCCTGGCGGACAGAGCGTCACCGGGGCCTTGCCGGCAGACAGGGCTTCGGCAGCGGGACGACAGCCCGCAAAACCGCATTGTCCGCATTGCAGATGCGGCAGCATGGTCTCCAGCTCGTCGGCAAGAGGGTCTGTTTCAACCGCCATAAAACGGGCGGCAAGAGACAAACCTCCGCCCAGCACAAGCCCGAGAACGGCCAGACTGGCAATCGCCAACAACATCGACTTCCCGTTTCCTCTCCGTCATTCATTCCGGCGACCGGATAAACGGTCCGGGTCACATCCGTTCGCCTATCTGATCAGCCCCGAAAAGCCCATAAAGGCCATCGACAACATTGCCGCGGTAATGAAACCGATCGGTGCGCCCCGGAATGGCCCGGGGACCTCGTTGAGTTCAAGACGCTCGCGAATACCGGCAAAAATCACCATCACCAGCGTAAATCCGAGCGCCGAACCGAAACCGTAAAGCAGGCTCATTGTAAAGCCATGACCTTCGTCAAGATTCAGCAAGGCCACGCCAAGAACCGCACAATTGGTTGTGATCAGCGGCAGATAAACCCCCAGCACCTGATAGAGAACCGGGCTGATGCGCCGAATGGCGATCTCGGTAAATTGCACCACAGCGGCAATCACCAGAATAAAGGTAATCAGCCGCAAAAACGAGAGACCGAGCGGCCGCAGCAAAAAGGCTTCCAGCAGCCAGCTGAGCGCCGCCGACAGGGTCAGAACAAAGGTTGTCGCCAGCCCCATGCCAATGGCCCCGGCAAAGCGATTGGACACCCCCATGAACGGGCACAGGCCAAGAAATTTGACCAGCACAACATTGTTGACCAGCACGGTCGACAGCAATATGAGCAGATATTGCTCCATCTTCCCGGTTTCCCCCTGATATTTATGATATCGAATGTATATTTATATCTGCCCCCTGACAAGCGAGCTGGCCGCGCCAAAATGTATCGATTCCGGTGCCAAACATCCGATTGACCTGCCTGTGCGACCCCAAAAAGCCGCTTCGCCACATTCCCCGGCAGAAAAAGGCCCGCTTTTTGCTTATAAATAACAGGAACAAATCAATTTGGCGATGGACCTCCTGCCTGAATGAGCATAAAAGGCCTGATCAATAATCGCCACAGCGAGGAAGGGCCGGTTGCATGTCACGCGCCAGAAAAAAGAAAAAACTGTTCGTCAAAACCTGGGGCTGCCAGATGAACGAATATGACAGTGACCGCTTGCTCGAAGTCATGGGCGAAATCGGTTTTGAAGAGAGTGCGGAGATGAATGACGCCGATGTCATCGTCCTCAATACCTGTCATATTCGCGAAAAGGCGGCAGAAAAGGTCTATTCCGAACTCGGGCGCATTAAACAGGTCCGCAATGCGCGCCTTCAGGAAGGTCACGATACCACCATTGTCGTTGCCGGCTGCGTGGCCCAGGCCGAGGGCCGCGAGATCCTCGCACGCGCGCCACTGGTCAACATTGTCATTGGCCCCCAAAGCTATCATCGCCTTGCAGACTATGTTTTTTCCGCCCAGCAACACAAGCAGCGCATTGTCGATACCGACTTTCCGGCCGACCTGAAATTCGAACACCTGCCGCAACGTTCCGGCCGGAAGCTGACCGCCTTTCTGACCGTTCAGGAAGGCTGCGACAAGTTTTGCACCTTTTGCGTTGTTCCCTATACAAGAGGCGGCGAATATTCACGACCGGCAGATGAAATCATCACCGAGGCAAGGGAACTTGTCGCGGGCGGGACCAGGGAAATCACCCTGCTGGGGCAAAATGTCAACGCCTGGCATGGCAAGGGCAAAAAGGGCGCACCGCGCAACCTTGCCGGACTGCTGGAACAGCTCGCGGGTATAGACGGGCTGGCGCGCATCCGCTACGTCACCAGCCATCCCAATGACATGAGCGATGATCTCATCAATGCCCACCGCGATATTGACAGGCTGATGCCCTATCTGCATCTGCCCTTTCAGTCCGGGTCGGACCGTATCCTGAAAGCCATGAACCGCAACCATGATGTGGAAAAATATATCGACATCATCGAAAAGGTGCGGGATGCCCGCCCCGACATCGCCCTGTCTACAGATATCATCGTCGGCTTTCCCGGCGAAACCGACGCAGATTTCGAGGACACAATGAAGCTGGTGGATCGAGTGAAATATGCCCAGGCCTTCTCCTTCAAATACAGTGCCCGTCCCGGAACCACAGCGGCGAAAATGGAAGGACAGGTGGAGCCTCATGTCGCCAGCGAACGCTTGCAGCGCCTCCAGGAGGTTTTGAAAGAACAGCAACTTGAATTCAACCGGCATCTGGTCGGGCGTGAACTGCCGGTCTTGCTGGAAAAACCGGGACGCCTCGCGCAGCAACTGGTCGGGCGCTCCCCCTATCTGCAACCGGTTCATGTCATGGCCCCGGCGCATCTGATCGGCGAAATCGTAACGGTGAAGATTGTCGAAACCACACGCAACAGCCTTGCCGGTGAACTGGTGCCGCATGTGGAAACCGGCAAAAGCAGGACACTGGTCTAATTTCTTCATTCTGTTATGATGCGGATAACAGACAACAGGGAAAACACATGGGTTCTGCCCCGAAGCAAAAGAAAAAAGCGGACAAAAGACAAACAGTCCTTGAATTCGAGGACAATAACCTGATCCGGGAACTGCTTGGCGAATATGATGAAAATCTGGCGCTGATCGAGGATCGGCTGGGCATCGAAACCCACGCGCATGGCAATCTGGTCAAACTGAGCGGCACGGAACAGGCCATCAATACCGCCAGTTCCGTCCTTGAAGGCCTCTATCATCGCCTGCGCCACGGCGAACGGATCACCTCCGCCGATGTGGATGGCAGCATCCGCCATTTTGATCCGGTCATTCCGGTGGAACATACGGCACCGGCACGACGGAAATCCGCCCGCAAAATACGAAAACCGGATAGCGAGCGAACCCTCGTAAGGAAAAGCCCTGACGGTGCGGCACAGATACAGACCAGGAAAAAAAAGGTCACCGGTCGCTCGCAGGCGCAAAGCGATTACCTCAACACCATCGACAAATGCGAACTGACATTTGCGGTCGGCCCGGCCGGAACCGGCAAAACCTACCTGGCCGTTGCCTATGCGGCTGCGGCCCTCGAAAAAGGCCTGGTCGAACGCATGATTCTGTCGCGCCCGGCCGTTGAGGCAGGCGAACGCCTCGGTTTTTTGCCCGGCGACATGCGCGATAAAATCGACCCCTATCTGCGCCCCCTTTATGATGCCCTTGACGACATGCTGCCCCCGGAAAAGGTTGAAGCCGGACTGGAGAACCGCAGCATCGAGATTGCACCGCTGGCCTTCATGCGCGGACGCACCCTGACCAGGGCCGTGGTTATTCTTGACGAGGCGCAGAATACCACGCCCATGCAGATGAAAATGTTTCTGACCCGGCTCGGCGAGGGCTCTCGCATGGTTGTTACCGGCGACCCTTCCCAGGTTGACCTGCCCCCGGGTACCCGCTCCGGGCTTGTCGAT